>JABHGY010000045.1 GCA_018671775.1 Fidelibacterota bacterium | reverse complement strand
TTGTCCGTAACTGTCAATTTGAAAGTGAGTGACGTTGAAATTGTTGGCGCGGTAAATGAGCTGAATTCTCCATTGTAGGTCGAAAGCGTTACGGCATCTCCAGTGATTTGTTCCCACAAATATGAGGAGATACTCCCATCAGAATCGTTGCTAGCAGATGCATCTAAATATACGATTGCACCAATAAGAACCGTTTGGTTTTGCCCCGCAAATGCGGTGGGGGGAATATTTTCTGTTCCCGTCTCACATTCCGCCCAAACACAGGCTACCCATTCGGGATGATCAATATAAGGATTTCGATTGTTTTGGATATCATAAACCGCATCATTGCGATCAATTTCTTTTTGACTTACAGAGTCCGCTTCGTGCCAATCTAATAACATATCCACAGCCCAAGATTTTAAATCTGCACCATTTACCATTTCGTTATTATCCCAAGATCCGTCTTCATTATAATATCGGGTGGACATATAAAAATAGGTACGGGCAAAGTCACCTTTATACGCATCAATAGGCTCAAAGACTGTTCCGCTAAAGCCATAAGCATCCATGGTGCCTTTTTTGCTCCCATTCTGAGATGTCCAGCTCGCGCTTGAAACTTCTCCAAAAGGTAAATTTGAACGCATTCCATTTGTGTATCCATCCGTGGGATAAAGATGAAATAAATCAGTATTCATGGGGGCCGCCTCGTTGAACCAACTTTTAGGCCAAGAATGCTCTCGATTGTAACAATCGCCTTCTCCCCCATAATTCCCACATTGATTTGTTATAAATGTATATTCATAGGGTGGTGTTCCGCCAGGGATATCTGAATACATATCCCATACTTTTCCATTTGATTTTTGGTCAGTAGATTGGAAATGTGTCCAAAGCGAACTGTAAGATTTGGAGTCGTGATTGTCTATGATATCGTGAAGGGCAGATCGTAGAGTTTCTCCATCGAGCCCATTTGCGGAATCATAATAGTTATCGGGCACTTGAGCAAACAAGTTTGTAAAAAGCAGGAGTAAAAAAAATCGGTTCATAGCTTTTTTAGATTTTTAAGACAGATAAATAATTAGTTGTTCCAGAAATGCCAACTGGCACTCCACCCGTTATTACAATTTTTTCATTATTTTCTGCGAGATTATTTTCTTCTAGGGCTTGTTTTACAATGCCCTGGACTTGATCTGCATTTTTATACTTTTTGATTAACAAGGGGGTTACGCCCCAAACAATTTGAAGTTGTCGAAAGCATTTTTTATTGGGGGTTAATGCGATAAGATTTGCTTCTGGCCTATAACGAGAAATCATTCTTGCTGTGCTGCCGCTATGGGTCATTGTTACTAAGTGCTTGGCTGAAACTTCTTTGCTAACCCTGCAAGCCGCATGGCTAATAGCGTGAGCGATTGAAAACCATTTTTGTCTGGGTTCATAATCAAAGATATCAAAAGAAAGTGTGTTTTCTGTTTCTTCAATTACTGTTTTCAACACATCAATGACCGCTTCTGGGTTTGCGCCTGCTGCGGTTTCGCCTGTTACGAGCAAGCCATCTGTTCCATCAATAATTGCATTTGCAATATCGCTAACTTCAGCCCGTGTTGGCACAGAGCTTTCTACCATAGATTCTAATATTTGAGTAGCAATCACAACGGGTTTACCCAATCGTTTCGCCTTTTTAATCACCATTTTTTGAATGGCGGGCACCTTTTCTAAGGGAACTTCTGCTCCCAAATCTCCTCTAGCCACCATCACTGCATCAAATTGTTGGATGATACTATCTATATCAATTACGGCTTCCCATTTTTCAATTTTAGCCATCACAGGAATCTCTACATTTTTATCTGATAAATATGATTGTATGATATCTGCGTCAGAGGCAGAACGAACAAATGAAAGGGCAATCCAGTCCGCGCCTTCTTTTATAGCTAAGTCGAGATCACATTTATCTTGCTCGCTTAGGGTGGGAACGTCCAACTCAACTCGGGGGAAGTTTACCCCTTTACGGCTTTGGATATTACCCCCAAGGATGACCTGACATTCTAGTGTTCCTTCAGAAATTTTTTGCATTACGCTTAGCTGAATACGCCCATCATTGATGAGAATTTTTGCATTTTGATGGATTGATCCAAATTGAAATCCTTTTGTTATGGGAATAATATTTCCCTTCGTCTTCCCGTCGTTGCTGACAAAAACCGTGTCCCCTTTATTAACACAAATATCCTTTTCAATCGCATCAACGCGGATTTTTGGACCTGATAAATCTGCAAGAATAGTCGGGCGATCTTTTGATTTTGTTTTTACTTTTTTAATTTTTTTGAAAAAATCTTTTTTCTGTTCTTGTGAGCCGTGGGACATATTGACCCGAAAACAGTTCACGCCTTTATCATACAGTTCTTGAAGTTTTTCTGTGCTGTCACAAGAGGGTCCAACTGTCGCAAGTATTTTTGTTCTTTGTATATTCATATAATAAATTAAGGCTTTTGTTTTACAATATTATTTTTTTTATCAAGGGTTTATGTGTTTCTTTGTAGATTTCAAGCAACTGAATACATTTAGTTTTTTACATTACTCAAACTTGGAGTTTTTTATGAATGAAAAAAATAAAAATTTGTTGATGATGGGTGTCCTCTTATTATTTGGATACGGTTTATTTCAACAAAATAATAGCACTGATCACGTTTTTAGAAATGCCGATATAAACGAAGAGGAGATTTTAGACCATATTATTTATTTAGCTGACGATGGAATGGCGGGCCGGTATCCCGGGACAAGAACTTCAAAAGATGCAATTTCTTATATATCAAAGTTTTGGCGATCTGTAGGACTTAAGCCTGGTGGAGAGAATCGATCATTTGTCCAACCTTTTGATATTTCCAGTGGTGTTGAAATTGGCGACCAAACCTCTTTTAGCGTGAGTGAGATTTCATTGACAAATGGTATTGATTTTACCCCTTTAAGTTTTTCTGGTAATGGTTCGCTTTCCGCGGGAGCTGTTTTTGTTGGTTATGGTTTTGATATGGATGATGACAAAAAATGGAAGGATTATGAAAATATAGACGTTCAAGGAAAATGGGCAATTGTCATGCGAGGTGGCCCAGAACAAATTCACCCTCATTCCATTTATGCCGCACATGCGCCTATGAATAAAAAAATGATGGTCGCTAGAGACCATGGTGCTGTGGGGATTATTTTTGTCTCACAAAAAGGTGATGACGGATTGGTGGGCTTCGACCATACCACAAGCGCCTCCAAAGGAGGTATCCCCGCCATTCATCTTTCCATCGATCAAGTAAATCAGCTTTTTCAAGCTCAAAACAAGTCTGTTGCTTCCCTTCAAGAAAAAATGGATAGTGACTTAAAATCAGTTCAATTTGATTTGGGCGATGTGGTCTTATCTGCTCATGTTGATCTACAAGAAAAGAAAATTCGGGGCGGAAATGTGGTAGGATTTATTCGTGGGCGAGACCATCAACTGCGAAATGAATATATTGTCATTGGAGCCCATTTTGATCATTTAGGAATGGGGGGCCACCACACAGGTTCTCGAAATAAAGATACAACGGCTGTGCATAATGGCGCTGATGATAATGCCTCCGGAACCGCTGGCATTCTTGAACTCAGTCACAAAATGTATGCGAATCGAAGTCAATTAAAACGAAGTATGGTTTTTATCGCTTTTGATGCAGAAGAAAAAGGCTTGCTTGGTTCAAAACATTTTGTGGAGAACCCAGCCGTGCCCCTTGATAAAATTGTCGCTATGTTTAATTTAGATATGGTTGGGCGACTCAAAGATTCTACGTTTAATGTGGGCGCTATAGGAACCTCGCCTGTATTTGAGCCCCTGCTGGATAAAATGGCGGAAGAAAGTATTTTGTCTATCAATAAATCTTACTCTGGGTATGGGCCGAGTGATCATGCAAGTTTTTACACGAAAGATATTCCTGTGCTCTTTTTCTTTTCCGGTTTTCATGAACAATATCATTTACCAGAAGATGATTGGCCTTTGATTAATACAAAAGGTGAAAAAGATATTTTAGATTTTGTTTATGATCTTAGTATGACTATAAACCGCGCAGAAGAGCGCCCTCTTTTCACAGAAGCAGGATCTAAAGAACCACCAAAAAGAAGACGATCTGATGGCGTTACGCTTGGCATTATCCCTGCGTATGGTGGTGGAGATGAAGAGGGTATGGAAATAGATGGCATTGCGTCTAAGGATGGCCCAGCAGGAAAAGCTGGAATGAAAAAAGGTGATATCTTGATTGAAATAAATGGAAAAAAGTTACTCAATATTCGAGAGTATATGGGACGAATGGCAGAACTGAAAAAGGGTCAAAAAATTACGGTCAAGGTCTTGCGGGATGGAAAACCTTTAATGCTTGATGTTCAGCTATAAATGATATTGTCACTCATAAAATCCTTTTGCTTTCGTCTCCGCTCTTTAATGTTGGGATTCCCTATTATATATGCAGAGTGAAACTAAAGCATGAGAAAAATATAAACAGGTTTTAGATAAAGTGAGGGAATTGAAGTTGGAGGCCCGAGCGATATTCAACGAAGATTCTTCTCTCGATTTGATTTATCAAAAGTTTATTAATATGGATTTCGCGATCAGAATGACAACGTTTTTTGTTGAAACGCACTAAGTTCTTTTAGTTTAATACCTGAGGAGCAAGTAAGCGGAATGGCTCGATAATTGCATCAAATTTCCTCCCCATATCATCAACCATTTGATAGCTTCCCTCCATAAATCCCATGGGTGTTGATAAAGGACAAAAGCTTGTGTATTCAAAAGATTCCCCTGGTTTTAGTTTTGGTTGTTCTCCCACAACGCCTGGACCACGAATATCTTCTGTTTTTCCTCCCCCATCTGTAATGTGCCAATACCGACTTAAAAGCTGAACGGGGCGCTCTCCTTTATTTTGAATCGTAATGTGGTAAGAAAAAAAGTAATACGATCGAACTGGATTGGATCGCTTTTCGATATATTGAGCATTTACACTGATGTCTATCATAATTTATTTTAATAAGCTGATTTTTTTTGACCTTGTATGCTTGCCTGCTTTTAATACAATGAGATAAGCGCCAGATGGAACATCTTGTCCTGTGGCTTCTTTGCCGTTCCAGCTTAGCGTGTGGGCACCAAGCGACATCTGTTTATCAGATAAATTTGTAATCCACTTTCCTTTTATATCATAAATACTAACACTCACATGAGATGTGATGGAGAGACTAAAACTTATAAGGATATTGTTATTGAATGGATTTGGATAAGCTGAATGTAATGTGGGTTCTTGAGCCATAAGTGTCGGCTCGCCTTTAAGCCCAACTTGACCTACTTCTTGATCCACTACAATATCAAATACACCAAAAAGTTCGTCATTATTGTTTTCCAGTGGGATCACTAATCCTTCGTGATTTTCAATCCAAGCATCATCCACTTGGGGATCGTCATAAAAATAACACTGGGTTACAAGTTCTAGGCCTGCTGGTGTCGTTACCTTATAATGAAAATGTCTTGGGCGAACAGAGTAATGGCCTGGCCAAATGGTTTCAAAGGCATATTCTCCATTTTCATCGGTCACCATTTGCCCGCGCAAATTATAGGGGTCTTCTGTTGGGTTTCCGCTATTGCATTCCATAAACATCGTATAACAACCATTATCATTGGCGTGCCAAACGTCCACGATAGCATTTGCAAGTGGTATTTCACAATCGTTCGCTTTTACAGATCCTGAAATATAAATACGTGTTCCTGGTTCTCCTGGATTTGCTAAAATCGTTCGGTTGGGGTGATTCTCTGTCCAATAGGGTCCTAAAATATCTGAGCTAGTTAAGTTACAATTTTTGCTTTTCAATAAAGATAGTGGGCTAAGGCTTACTGCAGTTGTCGTTATTAAACCTGTTTTAATAAAGCGTCTTCTTTTCATTTGTTATTTGCCAACCGTTGCTCTTTTTTTAATTTTTTCCGCAAGCTCTAAAACGGCCATCACATAATTATCTGAATGATTGTAAGCCCGAACTGATTTGTAAATACTTCCAGATTTTGAATAATCATCGCTTCCTTGTTTATAGCCATTTCTAACTAAGTAATTTGCAATACTGCCTAAAACGTCTGGCCAATCATAGGGGCGCCGCACGCCATCTTCGTCAAAATCCACGGAAAAATTCACAAAACTGGAAGGGATAAATTGTCCGAATCCAAATGCGCCAGCGTAAGATCCTTCTATGCTGTGAGGGTCTACATGATCTTTATAGCAATATTCTAAATAGGCGGCCAGTTCTCGTGATGCCCATTTAGCTCGTTTTGGCATGGTGTGAATTTGGGTGTAAAGAGAATTAAATACGGTAAACCCTTTGTGGTGACTTCCATAGTTGCTTTCTATGCCAGCGATACTACATATAATAAAAGGGTCCACTTTATATCGATTTTTCACTTGCGTAAATAAAGCTTCGTTTTCTTTATAAAATTTTGCACCGGCAGAAATTCTTGATTCTTTGACAAACAGTTTTTGATATTGTGGCCACGTTTTTTTCTCCCAAGGTTTTGCAAATCTTTCGGGGATTTCTTTGTGGGTCGTTACCAAGCTATTGCTAAAAGCTTTTTCAATAAATTCTCTTGGGACTGCTTTCTCTTCTAGTTTTTCTAAAACCAGGCGGAAAGCTAAATCTGATTGTGGTTGTTCAATTGCCACTGACACACTCACAAGTAGCGTCATAAATAATATAAGTTTTTTCATAAACCCCTAAATTGTTTTAGTGAATTTATAGTCGGGGCGCTTCGATTAGAAGCGCTGTTTTCTTTGTTTGATTCTTTAAGGGTAGAGCATTGTTCCTATAATAGGAAGGACAATGCCGGCATGTAACGCTCTAAAGAATGGCTTTTTCTCACCAATCAACGATTCGCTTACGGCGCCACCAACTAACCAACCTCCATAATACTTATACTTTTTATAGTGTTCCCCATCCATAAAAACTAATCCAGCGCCAACGCCTACCCAAACACCTGCATATCCCAAATGTGTTATTTGGCCATCAATATAAGTATGGGGCTTTTTTGTTTTGAATGAATATCTTTTTCCAATAGCAAAACCTGGAAATAAATAAGGCCCCATAGACGGCTCTCCAAAACCAGGAACGGCTACGCCAAAACTGGCTTGTAGTCCTATTGTTTTATTTGTACCATATTGGACACTAAGTCCCACATAGCCACCGGGGAAACCTTCTGGAAGATCATTAATTTCTGCTTGGGAAAAACTAATAATGCACAGAGCAAACAAAAGCTGTTTTTTCATTATTTTATTTCATTAAAACCATTTTTTGAGTCTGAGAAGTAGGCCCATTTTCGGCTCGTAATATATATACACCGCTAGATCTGTTTTCGCCGCTCCATTGAATTTCGTGAAGTCCGGGTTGTAGTTTTTGATTTACTAGCGATTCAACTAATCGCCCAGATATATCAAATATTCGTATAGACGTAGCGTGCTGTGTATCGCCCACATTAAACCTAATTGTTGTTGTTGGGTTAAATGGATTTGGGAAATTTTGATATAGGGCAAACGACTCTGAAATTATCGTTTTTTCACCGTCTGTTGAAACAGCTCCAACCCAGCTTGCTGATCGTTCTGAATAAACCCGAAATTCTTCTACATCGGTAAACTCTGAGAAAAAGAAAAAGTCTGCGTCTTCGAGACATTCTTCGTAAGAAAAATAGTCTTCTTCGCAGGGATAAAAATAACCACTCGCATAAAGAGTATCTTCTTCAATCATATATTCTAAGTCTACGACTTCGTCTTCTTCGTCATCTTCACCCTCATAAATCACGGTTAGGGAATCGGCGGTTGCCATCCATTCAAAGTAACTGGTATCCACCCACGTTTCGTGAGATTCTTCGTCAAATTCTACAACCCTATCCATACCTGTTGAGTCACTGTAAAAGGATGTATAAAAATCAACATTGTCATCGCCTGTTCCTTCGTCAAATATTTCAACTGGGAATTCAATGAGTGTTTCCACGCCAGCTAAATAATCCACCCTTTCTGGGCCAAATGTCCCGGATAATAATATAGATACTTCTCCTGAGTCATTCATAAGTTCCAAATCTGAAAATGTAATGCTATAATTTGCCGTGTCCACAGAGGTAAAGGATGATGCTGTTTCCATATCAGCTTCAAATTCTATCATTTCATTATCAATTAGAGTTATGGCGGAAATCAGGTCAATGTTTTCATCCTCTGTAGAAGAACTAAACATAACAATGGTTGGGTTTTCAACTAATGGTTCTTCTCCGAACATAAACATGAAAAATTCCATAAAATTCATATTCATAATAAAACCGTATGGTTCCCCTTCTGCTCCGTCTGTCTCTTCTAAATAAAAGGATGTTCCGTCGTTGGCTCCACCGCTGGCCATTGCTTCATAATTTGAATCGTATAATGTCCAGGTTATATCGTTGTCTGTATCTGTTCCGTTTCCAAAACAAACAAAGTCGTAATAGCCTGGCTCTGCGCAGATTTCAACATCACCGAAACACGCATTTTCTTCTAATGTGCCTGTTTCGACTGTATCGCCCCATTCGTCCGTTAACGCCCAATATGCGCCATTCCACCCATCACATTCAGAATCATACATTTCAAGATAGATGCAAATGTCACCATCATCGCCACCACCTGTCCATTCTTCTTCCAGTTCTTCTGCTACAAATCCATACGATTGGTCAGAATAATAATCAAAATAACATCCAACACTTGGGCCTTCATAAAGCACATATTCAGATACAAAAGAGTAAACAGCTGCTTTATATGGATCGTCTGGCCAATTGATTTCACAATTCTCAAGATTGTCGCCACCAAGGCCGCCAGATACATCTTCGCCATCTACGACTAAACTAAATTCATCAATTAAATCAAAAACAGCCTGCCCTTGGGCTTCTGCATTATTGTCCACATAATTTTGTGCGTAGTCTAATGCATATATATTTCTGTTATTTGATACGGCCCCATCATCGAAAATGGAAGGATCTAAAAAGTAAGCTAAGTCTGTTTCAAAAGCCTCTGTTACCACATGAATGTTTCCCTCGCCTTCTTCTAAAGCCATCATTTGAGATACATTTGGATGTGTTTGATCTGAGCCCACCGTGATATACATGTCGTCTGTTCGGCTTTCACCATGCCACTCCCCAACAATATCTCCCATATCTCTATTTGTATTTTCGCTTCCTTGGCGTGTGGGCGCAGAAGGGGAAACATTTGTTATATTGGGGTATTTTGCTTCAATCGATTTTGCTATCTGTTTTAAGGTAGATAGGACATTTGATTCTCCTGCAAATATGCAACCCATCGTTATCGCTATTATGATCGTTATTCGTTTCATGGTTCTTTCCTCTTTTTTTGTTTATTATAGTGCGGGAATCCCTTTCCGCCTTAGTGATGCTATATTAAGTCTCGAAGTAATTTAATTCATTAAACTTTCTTGACCTAAAAAGGTGTCAATTGGTTTACATACTACGTCAGCTCGGTCTTCTTCAACGTTTACATACCAGACCATACTTAATAATACATATTCTCCTGTTGTGCCGTGTTTCCACCTTTGAATAGTACTGAATTTTGTTTCGCGAATTCCTTC
>JABHGY010000044.1 GCA_018671775.1 Fidelibacterota bacterium | reverse complement strand
CTCCCGTTTCTATCTTTAGCCAATTCCCAGCTGATGTAGCAACTTTCGTAACTACTTCCGGGATATCACGATATTGACCAAACGACAAACTGAAAAATAGGCTGAAAATTAGGACTCGCTTCATCGAACTACCGCGAATTTCCCAATATGATTCGAAACAACGCCACCTGAAGCATCCAATTGTTCTACATAAAAGATATAAAGTCCTGGGGCAATTTCTTGATTATTGACTGTTCTCATATCCCAGATTGCATTGCCACTTTCTTCATTATCATGTTTGACTGTAAAAACGTATTCTCCCGTTACCGTAAATATCTTTATCTGGCACTTACTCGGAAGGTTGGTGAATCGAATCTGCTTTAGAAACTCTGTTTCATTGTAAGGAGAATGAACGATGTAAGGATTTGGAACAACGGATACTTTATCTAAATTATCTTGTGGCACAACTCCGGGATATACTTTGACAAAATTACGATCTAATACAGTAGTACCTTTTGAGTTCTCAATACTGGCATATCCATCTGGGTCAGCCCAGCTATCTGGGTTAGAATGATTCACAACAGAGTCTGCAATGAACCCCTCTTCGGTTTCAATATATTTGATACTCACTGGCGTTTCTACACCCATATCATAAGCCGTTACGGCATAAGCATATTCCATCCCATCAACTACCTCATCATCCACTAACATATACTTAAACGTATCTGAGTCAACAACTTTCCAATCTGCTTTATCCAATCGAATAGCTTCAAATCCAGTATCTTCCCCTAAATTAAACCAAGGAAAAAATGGATCTTGCCCTTGAATTGCATGTCCACGATTATTTCCATCATCACAATCATCATTGCGATAAACACAATGGACAGAATCATCATAAGCACTCAAATCCCATTGTTCCATTGGGCGCCATCCTACGAAAATGCCATCTGTATCATAAATCATATCATCTGGGCCACCCCAATTTTGCCCACCATCTATACTTTTATAAATACGATAACCTTCAAAATCGGAGTAACCTGTCACAACATCTTCTCCATCTTCGGCTACGTCATTCCAATAAAGACGAACTTCTCCCGCGGATGTTTCTGAATATAAAGTGGGTCGAGACGGTGGCGTAAATCCTTGATACCGAGAATTATACATCACTTGAGCAAAACGAGCATTATTGATTAAATCTTCTTTATCTTGTCCAAAAATAATACAAAAAGAGAATGGCACTTCACGCCCCACAGGTAAATCAAAAGGTCCACAACTCATGATAAATACACCATCCAATCCTTTTTCACCTTCATTAAAAGCATCTTCTTCCATTAATCCTTCAAGTGAATCAAAATGAGGATTGAGGGCAATACCTAAATCTGTAACTGGATCTGGCGTGTGGAAAAACCATGTTTTTTCATTCTGACTTAGGTTCACAGTATCACCCATCATTAGTTTGAGTAAAATTTCTTCTTTATTGCGTGCTTGCGGTTTGCCTTTGTCTCCCGCACAACAGTTAGAATCACCTTCTCGATTAACCACACCAGGACGATTATACCAATCAAACCAATGCCAGTCCGTCATTTTTAAGGGTTCTCCAGGTAGAATATCATCAGTTCCATCTTGATCCAAATCGACCGCTTCTGTGGCTCGAGGAGTATCTAACAATTGAGTTGCAACCACGCCAAATCCATTCCCAGGCGAAGGCGTATTTGGATCCATAGCAAAGCCAGATGCCATGCCACTCGAACCATCAAAATCACCAATCATAGCCATACTCACACGCAGAGGTTGACCATTGATTTCTTGGCATCCCTCTGGCCGTGTTGCGCAATCATAATATTCCATAAAATCATCATCATTGGTATGTAACCCTGAGTTATATCCACCAATATCACCAACCAAAACATCCGCGTCCATATAAAAGCCCAAAGATAAATCTTGATAATTGAATCCTTTTCCGCGATTCAATTTTGTTCCATCGGGCATAATCATTCCCTCACCCGTTTTTTGAACACCATTGATATCCAAAACAGGATCGCCATTTTCATCCGTCGCGGACCAATCACCACTTTCATTACGAACTTTGACCGTAACAAACAAAATATCTTCCGCATAAGACACACCGTAAGAATGGGCTTCTGCCATCACTTTAAGACCTAATGGATAACCCGTCTGCTCATATTCATTGTTCGTGTTAACGTTATTACCTCGATGCGCCCACCGATCATCGAACTCCATATAAACATCCATGTCAGAAATAAATCTTCCCGGCACAGGCTCCCAACATTCTGGCGTCAATCTAGAACCATCACAGCCAGGTAAATTCACATTATAATTTTGCGACCACCATCCTGGCCAATATGGCTCATATCCATTCGTTTCCTCTACAAAACGCAATGGCCACGTTTGAGAAAATGCTGAGTGAGCTAAAACTGGATACGTATCTGTTGGATCGGTAAAGTCCGTCTCACCAAAGATCGTTCCCGCATCCACTTCCGTATTGTGGGTATTTATACGAGACATGGTCGAAGCATGCCAATCGGTGTTTGTCGATGGATCCCATCGCGTGAACCAAGATTCTCCAACCGTTGCACCATAGTAATCTTGAACGTCATCTTTCGTCCATTCTTCATTATCATTTCCATAATTGTATAGGTCAAAATCGTCTGTGCGTTCTTTTAATGCAGGACGCAATGCCCAAGGATAAATCAATCCAACACGACTCGAATATTCACTGGGATCTAATTCTCCTAAGAGCGAAATAAATAAAGCACCATTATCTTCACTCAAACCCCATTGATAGGCACCCGAAATTTCATTAACACTCATTTTTTTTGCAACGCTATCAGGATTCCACCGACCATCATCCCTATCCGCTTCAAATAAAATTCCCACATAGTTGGTGTCACCATTATCCGAATACCAATCTGCATAAGCATCACGAGACTCCCAAATTTGGTAAAGAATAGCACCATCGCTATCTTCTACTTTCGATACATATTCCCAAGCAAATTCAGCCGCATATTGATGCCCTTTAACTCCTGCTAAAAAAGCCACAGAAGGCAAATAAGTATAATCTCCCCACATCCCCGCTGGATGCTCATCCCAATTAATAAAATTTCCATAATTGCCTAAAGCACTTTTTGCCTTTCCTTGAAGAATATACCCAATTGCTCTATCTGAAATTGGATTAGTAGGGAATGGATAATCACCAATACGCGCCACTGGACTTGAACCCATTTGAGGCACATTATTGGCTTGAACCGTTTTTGGCTCAGATGCAAAAACACTTACACTCAAAAGTACTAAACCTATAATTGGCATATATTTTTTAATTCTCAATTTCATGTTTTAATTAAAGTCCATACGAATATAAAAGTTAAACTCTCTTGGCGAAGAATAATTCCAAGGATTATCATAATAAGCTGAAGACAAATAAGTATCTGCGCTAGGTAACCCCACTCGCTTGGTATAATATTCACCCGGATCGCCAGGTTTTCCTGATAATGGATACACATCCAAAGGATTCCGAATATCCAATAAATTATAAACATTCAGACCTAGAGAGATTCTCTGTCTTGCAAGTGTAACATATTTTGAGAAAGAGAGATTAACCGTCTTGTATGCAGGAGCACGCTTGGTATTTATATTAGCCGCATCTTCTTTTGGATCTCGGCCTGCAAAAATCCAAGGCGTATAGGGATAACCAGATTGATAAAAAGCCGTTAGGCCTGCGTTGAGGCCAAAAGGTAATGTCGTATAAGAAGAAAAGGTTAAATCATGCGTCCGATCATATCCCATTATAAATTCTTGCGAAGGCGCATCCACATAAACTCCAGAAATTGATTCCCAAGCATATTCGCCATTACCCTTGGCTATAGACAGGGTATATTGAAGCGATGAATGGAAGCGCCTCCCCCTTTGTTCTAAGGTGAAATCAATTCCTTTTGCAGAACCATAATCACCGTTATTCATAACTTTATAAGTATAAACACCACTTCGCTCTGTAGAGAAACGAGACCATTGATCCATATCCTTAACCCACAACAATAATCCAAACGCCCATGTTTTGGTAACCTGCACATTAAATCCAGCGGAATATTCTTGGGTCTTTTCAGCATTCATGGTTCCATTTCCAATAGAGCTTGATTCTGAACCTTCCTCAAAAATCTCTTCAGGATCTGCGATACGATTTGTATTCAAAAACACATTCTGATAAACGGGGGTTTGATAATATAGCCCATAATTAAAAGTAAACATGGCTTTATCCGTAATCACGTGAGATATCCCTAATCTCGGACTGATTTTATAAAACCAATCAGAATCTTTCAAAAACACTTTTTGATGAGGTAATCCAGCTTGGTCATCCGCCGCTTCTCCTGCATCCCAGATATCATTTTCATTCAAATCGGCAAAAAACCAAGGACGACCAGGAGAATACGCGTCTAAAGTATCTGCCCAAATCTGTGTGTTATAATTCACCATATCTACACGCATTCCATAGTTAATAACCATCCAAGGCACTTCATAGGTATTTTGGACATAAGCAGAAAATTCCTCTGGTTCACGGAAATCATCCCATTGACCATTTTTATTCGCATCTTGGAAAGCCTCGCCTTCATCCCAACGTCCATTCCCTTCACCCAAATCGGCAGATTCGTATCCTTCGTCGATGGGCAATAATCCATCTACGCCAGTATCTTGCCAATACTCAGCAAATGTCTGAATAAATGCCGCTTGCCCCATCCATGGATATTTCACTTCATAAAAATTGAGTTGATGGTACTTATAATCAAAACCTGTTCGTAGCTTCCAATTATCCGTTATTTGCGATGTTATATCTAAACGAATTTCATCTGTAACCGCACGAGAGGTCGTAAAGAAATTATCATGCCCACCGAATGTGCGTTCTTCTATCCAAGTATCTCCATCCATATTCATCATATAATAATATGGATCGTCTTCCAACCCTGTATAGATTCGAAATTGTCTCCCAATATTTCCTGGGACATTATTGTACTGAATATCTACATGTCGCAAATCGTAGAAGTTTTCATAATCTTCATACATTTCTGGCGCCAACCAATAATCGCCATCACGATATCTTAGTGCCTCCGTCAAAACAGGTCCATCCCACAAACCATTTCCATTTTCGTCTTGGCTGTCCTCAAAAACATCAACGCCAACATCAAAAATCCCATTACCATTTACATCATTAAAATCTTCAGCTGTTTCCCAATTCCACAAACCGGGTTCTGCACCATGATACCATCCACTTCTCTCATCTCTCATTGTATATCGAATCGTATCTCCATCTTCTCCAACCGTATAGGGAATCACATTGGGATTGTCTGGATCTGAAATCATTTTATTCCCAGCGGAATGTCGCCATTCAAACCAATTTGGGAAACCATCTTTATCATTATCTCTCCATCGAACACCCGTAAACTGGTCTTGAATAAACCGTGAAGCACGCACTGAATAGAATGTACGAGGCGTTAAAGATTGGTTAATCTCAAAATTATAACGATACGTATCTCTGAAAAGCTCATTGCGCCCATCATCCCAATATAGATACCTTGGGTTAAAAGACATACGTTGATTAGAAACTTGCCAATACGCCATATGAAATCGAAGCTTATTGGAGAATTTATAAGTTAATTTCCCAAAAACATCCCAAGTCTTTTCGTAACCAAATCCACGAAATCCAGTTACGTCATCCCAAGGATTGACAAGGTTGTTCATATTCAAAGCTAAGGTATCATAATTCGAATCTTGATCAAAGCCCAAATATGCTTTATCGTCAAATTCATACACAGAATAGTTGGCTTCATTGGTATATTGCCCAGAAACCCAAAAAGATAATTTGGGTAAAAACAACAAAGGGCCACCCACGCCAAAGTTATAATCGTCATAACCCCGGAGTCGGTCATAGTTTTGATTGTCCTCTGTGTTTCCTGCTAAATCATTCAAAAGGGCACCAAGCAAGCTCGTTTCATAACGGAAATGGTATTCCATTTCGTTTCCACCACTATTCGTATGCCAGTTGGAAACCGCCGATTGCGCATCTCCATATTCTGCATTAAATCCACCTGGCTGCCAATCAAATTCTTTCACAGCAAATAGATTAAGTCTTGTCCCAGATCCAATGCCACCAAAGATAGGATTTCGAAGATACATACCATCCATCATGTAAGAGACTTCGCCGCTTCGTCCACCCCGAACATGAATTTCTTCCAAGCCTCTTTCTTCATGGTCGGGTACGCCTTTTGTCCGACTCTCAACCTTAACCACACCCGATTGCAGGCTGTATAAATCAGATAAATTTCTAATTGGCAATGATTGAATGGCTTCTTTACTCACGGTTACTTTTTTCGATGTTGTTCCTTTTTCCACCATAGGACGTTCGCCCAACACTTCAACTTCTTCTCCTTCAATTGTTTCGATGGGTAATTTAAAGTTTAACCAAACTGTTTGATCCATCAAGACACGAACATCTTTCATGGTTTGTTTTTGGTAACCAACCATTTGGACGACCACGTCATAAGTGCCGACTGGAATATTTAATATAATATAATCACCCTCAACATTCGCCATCGCTCCTAAACCAATTTCTGGCAAGTAAATGCTAGCGGCAGGAAGGCCAACTCCATCCATATCCGTTATTTTACCACGGATGGTACCATCCGTTCCTGCAAATAGTAATGAACTCATAAGCAAAATAACACTATTAATTTTTTTAAAGATATTCATAAATCAATAATTTAATTCAATGGTTTGAATGCCGGCACTTTTTGCTGGCTTAAATGGGTCAAAATTAAAATCAGGAACAGCATCAAATCGATCCATATCAATCATTTCGACAGGACGGGTCAATTGTCTAAAAAGACCACCGGATGAACCTTCATTAAAAGCACTCAGTTCTATACGACTTAAACCAATCCATACCTGGCCATTCTCATCTATTAGCCCCTCATATCCGTCTGTAAAATAGGGATGTTCTGTCCAACGAATATATACTTCCTCTTTTACTACCCCTTGTCCTTTAACGAGATAAGTAATCACACGCTGTCCAAATTCAACACCGGAACCGAGCATGGTGGTTGTGATTTCACTGGTTATGCGAAAACAATCGTAATAGGTCGTATCCAGACCTGGACAATCTGAAATTTCGAATTCACCAGTGCTGCCAAAATAAGAAGAATCCCTCACACAAAATATAGAATCATTTTGAACCCATCCACGATTTCCTATTCCAGCAGCGACCGAGATACCGCTAGAATAATTATCGACTTGGTAAGATTTTTCAATAGTATAAATGGCGATTCCAGTCGTATCAGTATCAGTCCACTCAACACGCTCACCATCACGCAATTCACCATTATATGTGTACAGCAATATTTCTTCTTCTAATTCTGTTTTATGCCAAAAACCATTCGCCACTTGGTTTTCATTATAATAATAACCTGGCATCAAAAAATACCCTGGATAAACCAGCTCTATAATATCACCATCTTCTCGATAAAGGTGATAACGATATCCCCGAACAATTTCACCCGTTCCAGGCATTTCACGCGTCCATTCAGATTTGGCAATGTAATAATCTTCTGGATTGACGCCATCTGCAATATTCGCAACCACATCATGTGTATATAACGTAACCAATGAATCGATATCATCCACTTGTGCCTGCTTCACATCTGTAAAGGAAACTTCTTCAATCAAATTCGAAAAAATGTTTCCGTGTCGATCTGTAATATCATCATTAAGATTAATTTCCATTTTGACATCCGGTGAATCAAAATTCGCCCAATCAACAATCAAATTATTGGGCACTTCATCGACTTCAAACAAACCTTTTGTTGAGTCCTCATCTGCATGAACCCAGGTAAAAACTTCTAGAACATCATAAAGCCCATTTCCCCGATCGACAAAGACTTCGCCCTCGTCATATATTCCATTTGCATTGGCATCGGTATAATCCTCAGCTCCATCCCAAACATCATTGCAATTTCGATCTTGATAAGGCTCACTCAAAGTATATGCACCATCGCTATCTACATCATAATATGCTTCTTCAGGATCCCACAGACTGTTTCCGCGATCTGTAAACTCGAATGCGAGACCTATTTCACCATCATTATTGTAATCAAAAATAACTGAATCTGCGCTTGTGTCATATTGCCCATTATTATTTTTGTCTTCATACTCAAGCACAACGTCAGTCAAATCACCATCATTATTATAATCATAATTTTGGGTTTCGCCTACATCCCAAGCATTATTGTCGTTACAATCTGTATTTACGCGATAAAAAAGAGAATCTGCGCTGATTTGTTTTTTGATAAAAACAAAAGCATTTGAAAAGGACAAAGGTGTTTCGTTTACAAAAGCATAGGAAGTATCTCTCCACTCCGAAGAGTCAACAAACATAATACCCGCCTCAATGAGAGGAGTATCAATCACAGCATAGTAAGCAGATATCTCAACCGTATCAATATATGTAATCGTTGTATCTGCCTGTTGCCAATCTGAATTATTGGGCTTATATCGTTGAAAACTTGGTTCTGCATCTAAATCCCATTCAATCGATTCAACATTTTTAAATTGAGTGGAAGTTAATGTTACTGAATCTGTACGGATATCTTGAACAGATAAGGAATCAATAGGATATCGGGCTAATAGTTCGCTTGAATTCGGAGTAATTGCTACCAAATAATCAGGAAAGGACTTAAGCGTCATTTTTGGAGGTTCTTCAGAAAGCGTCGTTAGATATTTATCATAACTATACGAAAACTTGCTTTGACTAAAAAGATAAAATTCTGCATCCAAATCGTTGTCGAAATTATAAAAATACTCAGAGACAGCGCCTGTTGTACCAGAGCCAATTGTTAGGTCCGATAAGGTATTAAGTGATTCAGAATTGGCGACAGTCTCTTCTTCTGGTTTTTCACAATACCACAGGCTCAAAGCCAACGTCATGATTAAAGTAAGTCTGTAATCTCTTTGTTTTTGAATCAAAATAATAGATTTTTCTTGTAATGAAGTCTCGCAAATTAACTTTTTAATAAATCATTTTCCTATAACTTTTATTCAGATTTTTTAAAAATTACCTAAATCTTGTTTCCCCTTTTGAATTCCCCACTTTTCACACTAATATTAAACATGATGAAAAAAACAATTCGAACTATTTCTATCTTAATTCTTCTTTGCCCATTCCTTTTTGGCATTCATGCTTCTTCTGAAGAAATTCAATTTCAGCAACCTGATGGTGACATTTTTTATGGACACATCATGGGAGATGAGCGTCAATCTTGGCACGAAACAAAAGGATGGTCGATTGTAAAAAATCAAGCAGGCTGGTGGACCTATGCCAAAGCAATTGATGACACCAAACTGATTCCTTCCAATGAAAAAGTAAGCTTATCTCAAAATCCTGAAGATAATCCGAATTTAGCCCATATTCCCAAGCCACTGATCCCTGAAGCAATCATTTTCAATGATGAAAGCCCTATCCCCTCTCTTTCAAATACTCGCAGTGACACGTTTTTTGTTCCATGCCTTTTAATAGATTTTTCAGATTACGATTATAGCTTTGACCGATCAGCTCTGGATGATGTTTGGAATCTTGAAGGCTATTCCCATCCGGGGAAGAATCATTCTGGGAGTTTTCGTGATTTTTATCAAGAAATTTCTTATGAACAATTTTTACCAATTTCGACTTTAAGCAATTGGATAACGTCAAGCAACACCCATAATTATTTTGCACATAGCAATCCAAATGGTTATGACCATCTTAAAGAGATGATACGCACCGCCGTTGATGCTTTGGAAGCAGAAGGTTTTGATTGGTCAAAATTTGACAATGATGGCGACGGAAACGTTGATGCCCTTAATGTGATTCATGCCGGACCTGGTGCCGAAGAAGGGGATGAATCAAATATTTGGTCTCATAAATGGAATTTAGGAAATTGGGCTGTCCAATATGATGGCGTTACCATTAATGCTTATACGGTTAATCCTGAAAAACAAAATGGGAATATTGTTGCCATTGGTGTTTTGGCACATGAATTTGGACATGCTTTGGGTTTGCCCGATTTATATGACACGGATTATTCATCTTCGGGATCAGGCAAATTAGCACTCATGGGTTCTGGCTCTTGGGGCACAAGTGGAAATACACCTTGGTATCCATCCGCTATGAATGCGTGGAGCAAATCAGAACTTGGCTGGACAAATATAGAAACATTAACAGATGATATAAATCAAGTAACACTTGGTAAATCTTTTGACCATAATTTGATTTATCAAGTCAATCACCCATCAGACAATTCCGAATATTGGCTCATCGAAAATCGCCAAAAAGTGGGGACAGATACTTTAATGCCTTCTCCTGGACTCGCCATTTGGCATATTGATACTGAAATGACTGCGTCTGGTTGGGCGCCCAATAACAATGAACCTCATTATGGCGTGGCTTTAGAACAGGCTGATGGATTATACTCTTTAGAAAATGGAGGTTATAGCGATGGTGGAGATGTTTTTCCTGGAACAACGAACAATCGGGAGTTCAGCCACACCACCATTCCATCTACAGAAAGTTATTACGGTCTCCCCTCTATGGTTCGCATTGATAATATCTCAGATTCTGGCGACAATATGTCCTTTGATATTCAGTTCAACGAAATCATCACCGCCTCAGCTTACCCCATTTCTGGCTCGGGAAATGCCTATGATGAAGGGTCGTTCCAAATTGGTTTTGATAATGACATGGATATCCAATCTTTGTCCATCTCTATAGATTTTTTTCCTGCACCCGTTTCCATTACAGATATCACCGTGCTTAATCGCCTTAGCGTGGACTCCATTGTAATAGATGGATTTAACCTTCAATTTGTGAATCCAATCTTAAGCGCTGGGACCGGCCCAGTTTTAGAGATTGGCTTATTTGCCAATACGGGCTCTGCCTTTCAATTAGAAATTCAATTGGACCATGTTTTAGCAACACGACAAGGTGACGATGCAGAAATTGGCATGATCCACAACCAATCTGCCACCTATACCATTTCACCACAAGAACAGGTCTATGCTATTGAAAATGCTTCTGGAGCAGCGGGCGGGTCTGCCTCTTATGCAATTTCATTAGATAATAACGTTCCAATTCGTATGATGATTTTTCACATGAGTGACATCCCACATTTATTGACGCCAAGCGACGAACCTTTTACGGATGAAAATGGTGACGGAATTTGGAATGAAGGTGAATCTTTTGAAGATTGGAATCATGACGATACATGGAATCCAATGCTTGAAAAAAGTGATAGACTCAGTAATTGGAACATCGATTTAATTCCCGATGAAACAGGCGTGAAAATTATTGCCAGTTCTTGGGAAGATTCATTACTCGTGGGTTCTGGCCCTCTTTTTACACTCAATAATTTAGTGGACGCTTCTGCCTCTAGTGGGCAAACAATCGATTTGCATTTAGAAGGTGAACTCATGATGGATTATTCTGGAAATACAAATATGTCATTCTCAAATGCTACAAGTTCTTTTACACTCACGGAAGCACTAAGTGTCAATTCAGAGTTAGGATTAAATCATTTTAAACTTTATGCGAATTATCCAAATCCATTTAATCCCATTACAAGTATTCGGTTTGATGTGGGTTTAGATATTGCATCTCCCACTTCCCTCAATATTTATGATATTTCGGGAAAGCTTGTGGAAACTTTACTCAATAAGACATTACAAGCTGGAGCCTATGAAGTGAGATGGAATGCACAGAATTTTGCCAGTGGAATTTATTTCTCGGAATTAATTTCTGGAGATAAACGCCAAACCAAAAAAATAATTTTACTGAAATAGAATAAACCAATTTCGGATAGAATATTAATGCTCATTAAGGCATTGCAATTGTCGATATTTGTCATTTAAATTGGTGTATTCACAAAACAAAAAAGGGAACAAACATGAAAAAAATAGTTATCACACTTTTGACGCTCTCTATCTGCTTTGGCGCTGGAAAAATCGAGAAACAGATGAAGCAAATCAAACAAATTATCCAAACCCAATATCAAGACGTATCACTGGAAGAATTATCAAAGTTTGGAGACCTTTCAAAAACGAAGCAAAATAGAACACATTCTCGCGATTTTAATGATGTGGTCGGTGCTTGGGATTTGGAAGATATTCAAGCAATATTGATGCTTCGTGTTGGCACGGATCAAAGCAGTCCAAACCCGATGCAAATGATGGGCTTAGAAGAAGTTCAAGATAGTATAGAGGTTGAGGGACCTAGTTTTTCTACGGCTTTAACCTATGCTTTAGACCCCAGCATTTTTGGTGATCTAGACCAAGATTTCGACAACTGTGCTTGGCTCAGAATCCACGATGCGTCCTGTGATGGCTGGAATAACGAAATCAACTGGACTATTGTGGATGAGGATGGACAGGAGATTATGTCAGAATGGCCAAATGCTTATGATGATCCAAATGATTGTGCCTCAGAATGGGATATATGTCTCGATAATGGGCAATATACTTTTTATTGCGTAGGCGCAGGAGATTCGAGTGACCTTGCTATAGAATGGAATCTTAATTTTGAAGATGTGGGATGGTCAGGTCAAGCAGGTGATAGTGTTACATTTACCATAGAAGATAGCAATTATGAAGACGACGAAGAGATAATGGGTTTTCTCATGAACATCAGTTTATTTGATTTATTTTCACTTGAGAATGAAGAAACCAACGAATTAGAAGAGCCCAATCCTACCATCGTTGCTTTTGGATCTAGTGTCGGACGAGCTGATTCTATTGATATAATTTTTGGGGTAACTTTTGATGACACAACAGCAACAGAGTTTATGGCAGATTCTGCAGACGCGATGAACCTTTTTGCACTCGATACCAACAATTATACAATTGATATCAGTGAGTTAGGGCTTTCTCTGTGGGATTCAACAGGCACAGATAGTCTCATTTTATCCGGTTCAGTTTCAATCGAAATGATCGATTTCTTAGCCGGAGCTTTAACTTCTGTCCCATTTCCATTTTTTGAATTTGGGGAAGGTCCAGATGATGATTTCCGTTTAGAATTTATGAGCGATTCTACAGGATTTGAAACAGAATGGATCTATGATGACTATGAAGATACAACGTGGTCAGACACGAGCCATTTTACTTGGAATGCGACAACAGATACGCTTTATATTCTTTTTGAAGAAGATGAATGGGGCGAGAGCGATACCATTCAAATTGAATATGCAACTAATGGCGATTCCCTTTTTGCTTGGGAGAGCTTTGACCCTTGCGAAGAGGATGGTTTTGACTCACTCGATCAATGTTTGGAAGATATGTTTCCATTCTTTAGTGAATTAGAAGATGTTCAAGAAATCGCTATTTATGAAGAAATCCTTTTCTTAAGAGACGCGACAGTTTCAACTGATCCGACAAGTTTAACAGTGGCAAATGCGTTTAAGCTGTATGCAAATTATCCAAATCCATTTAATCCTATCACGACGATTCAGTTTGATCTTGGGTTAGATATTGCATCTCCCACTTCCCTCAATATTTATGATATTTCTGGAAGGCTTGTGGCAACTTTAGTCAATAAGACATTACAAGCTGGAGATTATGAAGTGAAATGGAATGCGCAGAATTTTGCCAGCGGTATTTATTTTTCTGAATTAATTTCCGGGAATAAACGCCAAAC
The DNA here is from genome assembly GCA_018671775.1 of Fidelibacterota bacterium. Classification (GTDB taxonomy): domain Bacteria; phylum Fidelibacterota; class Marinisomatia; order Marinisomatales; family UBA1611; genus JABHGY01. Next base: position 11,725 of record JABHGY010000044.1, on the reverse strand, counting down.
GCAAAAAATGATATTACTCAAATAACTCAAACAAAATTGCCTAACAAAAAACCCTCTGTTTAAGCAGAGGGTTTTTTGTTTTATATCGCTAATTGATTCTTAATTTAAAATCCCATATCCATATCTTCTCGTTCTGATCCACCTCGTTTTCCTCTACGGCTACTCTGTTCCATCTTACCAAATCGGTAATCCCAATTCAAGGTTGCATAACGACTATCCCATCGCCATAATCCGGATTGATTCCAATGGGCTTCCCCCACCTCAAAACTAAATCCTTGCACATCGAGAGGATCGTTCACTTTTAAAGCTAGGCTCATGCGTTTATCCATGAAAGATTGTTTAATAGAAAACGTGGTGAACGACATGGCATTCATCCGCCCCAAAGGAATATCCATGGGAGCGCGGTAAAAAGTCATCAACATTAGTTCGGTATTTTGACTTAGATTCCACATAATCATGGCACGTCCACTCAAGCCAATCGCATCTGCATCATATTCTGCCATATTCAAACTGCTTGCATCAAAGGCATCCACATAAGCATTTCCACTCAACATCACGCGCAAGCCTTTGACGAGTTGTCCCGACAAAACTAATTCACTCCCAAAGGTTTTAGTGTTGTCAAAATTCACATAAGTCGTCACACCAACACCGTCATCCCTGACAAATTTATGGTGACGAATTTTATCCACCATGTGACGATAATAAAGCCCAGCCGTAATGGATAATTTCCGACTCATTTTGGAGAAATTGAGCTCATAGCTATCGATATATTCAGGTCTCAAAAATGGATTTCCCATGCGCATATTCATTTTATTGGAATAATTTGGGAAAGGGTTTAGTCGTCGCGATGAAGGACGATTGATTCGTTTGCTATAGCTGGCTTGTATTTGAAAAATCCCAGCCGGTCCAAATGAAATAGAGGCACTAGGGAAAAAACTATTATAAGGGTTATCATAAGTCGAATCAGTGGTAACCAGCTCCGAATGGGCTTCCGCCATTTCATAACGAAGTCCAAATTGTCCTTGAGCCATGCCTTTATTCAATGAAATTTGCGTATATACTGCATTGATTTTTTCATTGTAAATAAATTGATTTGTTAAAGAATCGTAATCCGACCATTCGCCTGATATTTGACTTTCAGAAACAAAATCATCATCCATTTCTCTTCCCGTTGATTTAAATCCTGCTTCTATTTTCCATTCTTCCAATGGAAGCACATAATCGGCTTGAAATAAACTTGAATAGTTTTTGTTTAATCGCGCTGTTTTTTGTGGCGAAAAATCAAGTATATCTGGATCACCCGATTCTAAAAACATCTCAAAAGAATTATCATGATCATCTTTGCCTTGAGATTGGCTCGCTAAAAATGTCAAATTATGTCGCGGATCTTGGAATTTTCTATCATAGTTTAGAGTAAAATCAAGCCCATCACGAAATCCTGTTCCAGTCGTTTCTCGATAATATTTAGATAAAATATCATCAACCCTATGATCTGAATCAACTCGGGAATCTCCTTTCCCTCCACCATCATTATAACTCATATCAAAACCAAATGTATGAAAACGATTGGGCGTGTATTCCATTCCACTTTTAAAAAATAAATTAGACCCATTTCTGTCATTTGTGGTGATTTCATTTAAATAAGTGATTGTATCATTCAAGGTCATGAATTGCTCGTTATCACCGGTTCGATTTCGAACTCTCGCCTTCACACCCACATTTGAAAAAAGGTTAAAATGCTTATTCTTGTAATTCACTTGTCCAGAAGCATTATTCCGAACGCCAAAATCAGTTCCTAAAGAAAACCCGCCATTCAAACCCGCCAATCTATTTTCCTTCAGCACGATATTTAAAATACCCGCCATCCCGTCCGGATCATATTTTGCGCCAGGATTGGTAATCACTTCCACATCTTTGATATTGTCAGCCAATATATTTTCTAAAAGCGCTTCTTCATTTGCGGCGCTCATTCGTGTGGATTTACCATCTATCAAAAGATTCACATTGGTATTTCCACGAAGACTTACTTTTCCATTCATGTCCACTTCCACGCCTGGAACTTGTCTTAAAACGTCAATCGCATTCCCGCCCGTTGTCGTGGTATTTTGTTCCACATTGAAGACCTTTTTGTCCACGGAATGGGTAAAAATTGGCTTGTCTGCAATAACGGTAACATCATCCATTTTTAATGATTTCTGTTCTAACAAAATTCGTCCAAGAAAAGGCTCCATTGTTCCTCCTCCTGGAAATAGTTTGATGGGACCAATTTCACGAGGTGCATACCCAATAAATTCAACTCGGACTTTAAATCGTCCAAAAGAAATCCCTGTAATATTGAAATAGCCCGATTCATCCGTGATGCCACCTGTAACGATTTCATCCGTTTTTAAATTGATAACCGAAATAGAAGCATACGGAATGAATTCATCGGTCAATGAATCCGCCACAACGCCAGAAATTTTTCCTATAGCTGGCATTCCGCCACCGCGTCGCCCTGAATGTCCTTGAGCAAAGAGCAATGACGCACTGAGCACTATAGATAAAATGATGATTTTTTTAAACATGGTTTCTCCTTAATGAAAGTTTGTAATGAATTGACGCAATAAAGGTGCGAAAGTTAAACCTTTAACTTTGCTTTAATTAATATTAAATGAAAATGTTCCAAAAAAATAGCTATTAAAAAACTTTATACTTTCCTCAAGGATTATATTTTCTCTGCGCTTGGAGTAATTTCAAATCTGCCCGAGATCGATCTCCATCTTGAGCTAAAGACACAATATGTAAGGCCTCCATAATCGGAATGTTTCGGTTATCATAATTTGCATAAAGGGCATCCATGTGTAGAGCCAAAACCCGCAAATCATAGCCAACGGATTCGGAATAATATTCATCTATAATTTCATAATATCGTTCGATATAGTAAGGGCGAGTCCAGTTTGGATCTCCCTTATGCTGGCGATAAACTTCATGCTTGTGATGCCTTTTCATCGTGGTTACAGCACTATAAACACCATTGATAAATGAGACCTTATGTCCGGTGGAAAGCCGCCCCCAAAATTCTGATGGGCTCTTCTTTTTTTTCTGAAATTCTCCTTCGGCAAAAAGAGATGAAACAAGCAATAAACTTAATAGAAAATATCGCGTCATGATTTGATTCCCCCTTCAAAATGATTTACAATTGGCATTCTTCTTCCAGAGCCAAACGCTTTTGAGCTCACACGGAGTCCGGGTGCGGCTTGACGACGTTTATACTCATTGATTCTGACGAGATTATAGAGTCTTTTAACCAGCGCCTCATCTTCCCCACTTTTAATCAGTGTTTCAAGCGAAATTTGATCTTCTACGATTTTATCCACCAAAGGGCTCACAATATCATAATCAAAAGGGTCCACTTGATTCGGTGCCAATTCTGCAGAAGGTGGTTTGTTAATCGTATTTTCAGGAATGCACGCACCTTTTTTTTGATTTACATAATTCGCCAATGCATAGACATCTGTTTTAGATAAATCGGAAATCACAGACAATCCACCGCTCATGTCTCCATAAAGTGTGCAATAGCCCAAAGCCATTTCTGTTTTATTTCCGGTGGAAAGTAAAAGCCATCCAAACTTATTGGCCATGGCCATGAGCAAATTCCCACGAACCCGTGCTTGGATATTTTCTTCAGCAACATTCGGTTCCTTTCCCATAAAAATAGGCACCAATGCGGTTTCCATAGTCTGAACCGTTTCAGCGATAGGTAAAATCCGAAAATCAATCTTTAAATTTTGGGCTAATGTTTCTGCATCCGCGATACTATGATCGCTGGAATATTTACTAGGCAAGGCAATTCCATGGACATGTTCCGCACCCAAAGCGTCTTTGGCAATACAGGCGACAAGGGCAGAATCAATACCACCACTTAAGCCAATCACAGCATCCGTATGACCCGTTTTTCGAAAATAATCGGATACGCCCAAAACCAGAGCGCCATAGATATTTTCCTCTCGATTACAGTCTAAAATATCAATCGGTTTTTGCTTTGATTCCACCAGCAACAAATCTTCGGAAAATGCTTTTCCAATAGCCATAATTTCCCCATCTTCATTCAAAGCCAAAGATTGGCCGTCAAATATAAGCTCATCCTGTGCACCGACCATATTGCAATAATAAAAGGGAAACCGAGTTTCTAAAACTTTTGATTGTATCAATGTCCGTCTTTCCATCATTCGCCCTTCGTGAAAAGGCGAAGCAGAGATATTAATAATACAATCTGCACCCGCTTCTTTTTGTTCTAAAGCAATTTTTCTATCATAATCTTCATCCCATAAATCTTCACAAATTTGGATACCAATTTGGTACGTTTTTTCCTGGATATTTACAGACCATATTCCCAATTCATTTCCAGATTCAAAGTATCGCTCTTCATCGAATACATCATAAGTAGGCAATAATATTTTGTCGTATTTCGCCCTAATTTGACCTGATTGACATAAAAATGCGCTATTGTAGATTTTCCCATTTTCTTCACGAATGCCTCCCAGTATCATGGGAATTGTGGATTTGGAGGCAATTCGAGATAATTCAAGTGTATTTTTCTGAATGAAGGCTCTTTCCCATAATAAATCCTGTGGCGGATAACCGCTAATAACCAGTTCGGGAAATACAACCAAATCCGCACCTTTTTTTATGGCCTCTTCATAGCGAGAAAGGATCAACTTTCGATTATGGGCAAAAGCGCCTACACTTGGATTTATTTGGCAAAGCGCAATTTTCATGAATGCTTAATCTCAAAATTATTGACAGATCTTAAGGGTGCTCCCCATTCGATCTCCACATTTTTTACATCGGACAATGGTGAACCACTATTAAGCCACTGCGCTAAAGATTTCAACGCCTCTTCTGCCCCAGATGCTTCCAAATATACGGTGCCGTCATTCCTATTTTTCACAAACCCTTTTAGACCCAATTTTATTGCTTCCTTTTGTGTATAGTCTCGAAACCAAACCCCTTGCACTTGTCCTGATACTGTTGCTTTAAAAGTTTTCACCTATTCATATTCTACTTTAAGTGTTATCTTTAATAAATGTTATTACATCGTTTGGCGATTCTACATTATCAAATCCATCTAAAGCCCAACTATGGAGTCCGATCACAGGTTTCTCCAATTGGAAGGCAAAAGCAATTTCAGAAAGCGTGCCATATTTTCCGCTGATGGCTACAGCTACATCACAATTATAAGCCAATAAAGCATTCCGTGTAATCCCCATATTTGTTGCCATTGGAATCGTGATATAATCATTCATCTCGTTTAGATTCTCTCCTTTTAAAACACCAACAACCGTTCCATTTGCTTCATTTACACCTTTCGCTACGGCTTCCATCGCACCCTTTCCGCCGCCGCAATACACCAAATATCCTTCCTTTGCCAATAATTTTCCTAAAGTATAAGCATCTTGATAAATCGCCTCAGAAATATCTCTCCCCCCAAAAACAGAAATGCGTGTTTTTGCAAACATTAAGGTTCCAATCGAGATAAAGTGCGTGGATAAGGAATGGTTTCACGAATATGTTTAGTCCCTGTAATCCATGCGACCGTTCGCTCTAAGCCTAAACCAAATCCTGCATGAGGAACGGACCCGTATTTCCGTAAATCTAAATACCATTTGAAAGGTTCCAAGGGTAAATCATGATGACGAATACGTTTAAGCAAAATATCGTGGTCATCTTCTCGTTGTCCTCCACCGATAATTTCGCCGTATCCCTCAGGAGCAATCATATCTACGCCTAAGGCTAAATCATCGTTCTGTTCGTCTCGTTTCATGTAGAAAGGCTTCGTATCAGCAGGCCAACGATGAATCATCACAGGTTTATCGAATTGTTCAGCGAGCAAGGTTTCATCCGGAGCGCCAAAATCAGAACCATAGCTAAAGTCCAAACCATTATCATGTAATATCTTTACCGCTTCATCGTACGTGATTCTTGGAAAGGGCGGAATAATGGATTCCAATTTTCCTGTATCTCGCTCTAAGATTTTGAATTCGGCTTGACAATGTTCCAAACATTGCTGAACAATATATGCGACAAACTTTTCTGCGTAATCCATATCCTGCTCTAAATCACAATAAGCCATTTCTGGCTCCACCATCCAAAATTCAGTGAGATGACGACGTGTTTTAGATTTTTCCGCACGAAACACGGGGCCAAAAACATAAATCTTCCCAAATGCCATAGCGCTTGCCTCACCATAAAGTTGTCCACTTTGAGTCAAATATGCAGAACGATCAAAATAGTCCACTTCAAACAAATCTGTGGTGCCTTCAACCGCATTTGCTGTAAACATGGGAGAATCCACCAAAGTAAATTCATTCATATCAAAGAAATCACGAATCGCCTTCACAATACGATGACGCACACGAATAATGGCATTCTGACGTTTTGAACGCAACCACAAATGTCGATTTGACATCAAAAAATCCGGACCATGTTCTTTCGGTCCAATCGGATATTCTTCCGTTACATGCTGAACCACTTCGATCTTGCTCACGCCTAATTCATAGCCACCGATAGAACGAGGTTCTTTTCGAATGCTTCCTGTTACCATAACCGCATCTTCTTGATTTAAATCTGCTTCTAAATCAAAAAGAGCTTCATCTACTTCTCCTTTTACCACCACGCACTGAACCAATCCTGTGCCGTCTCGCAAAATGAGAAACCAAATTTTTCCAATTGCACGTTTGTTATATACCCATCCTTTTAAAGTGATTTCTTGCCCTTCAAAATGAGACAGATTTGAAATTGTTTTATCCATTTTTTCTTTTTCCTTTATTCAATTTTAAAAATTTTCATTACCAAGTTGATACAATATCGTTCAAAATATCTTCTGCAATTTTACGCACAGCAACCTGAGTTGCGAAAGCTCTAGGTTCACCAAATTCATCATCATCCAATTCATCAATTTTGCCGTCACCGTCATTATCAATGCCATCCGTAGAAATGTCTCCAGACAATCCATAGGCGCCCCAAGCTGTATATTTTTTAGTGATTAGCGTTTCTCCTTTCACCAAATCATTCCATTCCAATTGAAGCGTAATGGAATAACGATATTCCGATACAACTTCATCTTGATTAAACGTATGAGGACCATCTGCAATTTTTATCACTTTGCCTTGAAGCGCTGAATGCGCCAGATTAAAATCCACGACGCGCAAAATATTTTCCTGCGTAAACTCTTCGATTAGTCCGTCTGTAATATCTTCTGCAACCCCGAATTCAGCGGTTTCATTCTCTAATAGCGGAATGGCAATGGACTTGATATGTGGCGGAATGGAACCTGCCATTGAGTAGAACATACAGCCCGTAAAGAATAAAGAGAATCCCATGATATACAAAACTACATTACGTTTTACATATTTACCTATTTGCTTAAAATACATGAGATTTTTTTATTTTAGGTTCTAAACCAAATTCTTCAATTTTTCGATAAAGTGTTCGTTCGCTCATATTCAATGATTTCGCTGATTTTCGTCGATTATTGTTGAAGAATTTAAGGGTTCTCGTAATCGCTTCCCTCTCCAAATCTTTCATCACCATATCTCCAATGGCTTCATCACGAATAAAGTAGGCATCATCATCCGTTATTTCCATTGATTTATCAGGAATCGGACGCCCAATATTCAAGCCATCACCCACCGCGAGCGTGTTTGAGCTCAAATCGCCATTCTGGACGAGCGCCATCAATTGATTTCGGATTGTTTCCGAATCTTGTCGTAATAAAAATAATTGACGTAATATGAGATCAATTTCAGCTCTTTCTGCAGAATCATTCACCAAAACAGGCAAGTTTGGATTCATAGATAAAGGTCCTATGGAATCCGCCAATTCACGTGAAATCATGGCTTCTGTGATGCGCTCACCTTTTTCTAAAACCAATATTTTTTCTACAAAATTCTTTAACTCACGCACATTCCCTGGCCATTCATATTTTTTCATCAAACGAATGGCTTCCGGCATAAACCCACGATACAATATTTCGTTACTTTGAGTGAATTCTAATGCAAATCGTTCAACTAAATGGGAAATATCTTCAACACGATCTCGTAATGACGGCACATGAAGCGTCACAGTTTTTAGTCGATAATAGAGATCTTGGCGAAAAGTGCCTTTTTGAACCATTTCTCCCAAATTTTTATTGGTAGCCGCTATGACTCGCACATCCGTTTTGAGCGTTTTTGAATCTCCTACGCGCATGAATTCACCGGTTTCGAGTACACGGAGCAATTTCACTTGAGTAGATAAAGGCGTTTCACCGATTTCATCTAAGAAAATTGTTCCTTTGTTGGCGAATTCAAAATAGCCTTTCCGATCATTTTCGGCACCAGTGAAGGCTCCTTTTTTATGCCCAAATAATTCACTTTCAATAATGCCTTCAGGGATAGCGCCACAATTCACAACCACCAATTCTTCCCTAGAACGGCGACTCGCCAAATGAACCGCTTTCGCCACCATCTCTTTACCAACGCCAGATTCACCCGTAATGAGTGCTGTAATATCTACAGGCGCAACTTGCGCCACCAAATCAAGGACTTCTCTAATTTTGTCCGAATGTCCAATGATACCAGACAATTTTTGTATGCGATCTATATCCATTTTTTTTGCCTCACTTTCTACTTTCTAGTCAAAATACTTTCTCTAATTCTTTTTCTAATTTTTCAATTTCATCACGCAACTTTGCTGCTTGTTCAAATTCTAATTTCTCTGCTGATTCCAACATTTCTTGACGCATCATATCTAAGGCTAATTGTTTATCCATTTGACTAAAAGGCTCAATCCGTCGATTAGATTTTTCTTCAATAATTGTTTCGCCCATAGAATCTGCCACCGCAGTGCTATGAATAATATCATCCATATTTTTATAAATTGTTTTCGGGGTAATGTGATGCTTTATATTAAATATTTCCTGCTTTTTTCGTCGTTGTTTTGTTTCAGAAATAAGATACTCCATCGCTTCAGATCGTTTATCGCCATACAAAATCACAAGTCCATCTTTATGCCGTGCTGCACGTCCAGCCATCTGAAGTAAAGCACCTTTTGAACGCAAGAATCCTTGTTTGTCGGCATCCAATACAGCAACCAAGCTTACCTCGGGTAAATCAAGCCCCTCTCGTAAAAGATTAATTCCAACCAAAACATCAAATTCTCCTAATCGTAAATCACGCAGTATCTTCACCCGTTCGAATGATTTGATTTCAGAATGAAGATAGCGAACACGAATTTGAAGTCCACTCATATATTCCGTTAAATCTTCAGAAGAGCGTTTCGTCAAAGTCGTTACAAGAACACGCTCATTCTTTTTGGCACGACAACGAATTTCGCCTATCAAATCATCAATTTGACCACGTGTTCCTCGCACATCCACTTTTGGGTCTAATAGTCCAGTCGGACGAATGACTTGCTCTACAACAACACCTTTTGTGAGTTCCAATTCCCGGTGAGATGGCGTGGCAGAAGTGAACAGAACTTGTTTTTGTGCTTTTAAAAATTCATCATATTTGAGAGGACGATTATCCAAAGCACTGGGCAATCGAAATCCATGTTCCACCAAAACTTCTTTTCTAGCTCGATCTCCATTATACATGCCTTGAATTTGAGGCAAAGTCACATGAGATTCGTCCAAAATAGTCATAAAATCATCTGGGAAAAAATCGATTAAAGTAAAAGGTTTTTCCCCGGATTTACGATTGGAAAAATATCGTGAATAATTTTCGATCCCCGAACAATATCCCAGCTCTATCATCATTTCGATGTCAAAATTTGTCCGTTGCTCTAAACGTTGGGCTTCCAATAATTTATTGTTATTTCGCATAAATTCCAATCGCTGAGTCAATTCTCTTTGTATTTCTCCAATCACACGAAGCACCGTCTCTTTATCCGTAACAAAATGCTTGGCTGGATAGATAAATAGCTTATCCAATTCGTGGATGATTTCTCCCGTGAGTGGATCAAAAGTAACGATACGATCCACCTCTGCACCAAAAAGTTCTACACGCACACACGCATCTTCATAAGCGGGATAGATTTCAATCACATCCCCACGAGCACGAATATTTCCTCGCTCTAAAACTAAATCATTTCTCACATAATGAATATGAATCAAATCAGCAAGAAATTGACGACGATCTAAGGTTTCACCTTTCTTGAGACTCACCACTTGATCTTTGTAATCATTCGGCGAACCAATGCCATAAATACATGAAACGGAGCTGATCACAATCACATCTCGGCGCGACATAAGTGAGCTTGTTGTTTTTAATCGCAGCTTATCAATTTCTTCATTGACGGATGAGTCTTTTTCAATAAACGTATCCGTAACTGGCATATACGCTTCTGGCTGATAATAGTCATAATAGCTGATGAAAAATTCCACGGCATTATTGGGGAACAATTGTTTGAATTCACCATAAAGTTGCGCCGCTAAGGTTTTATTATGAGACATAATTAATGTGGGGCGTTGGACTTCTTGAATTACATTCGCCATGGTAAATGTTTTCCCTGATCCTGTAATACCGAGTAAGGTTTGGTAATCCTCACCACGGTTTAATCCTTTTACAATTTCAGTGATGGCTTGGGGTTGATCGCCAGCTGGATTGAAATCTGAATGAATTTTAAACTCTGCCATATTGTCTAATTTACGCACAATTACCGACGGATAGCAATGGCAGACTTGAATTGTTTTGAAAAAGATATTTATACCATTTTTCTATCCAATCGCTCATTTTGGATGACCTTTTTTACTCTTGTTTATCAAGATGAGTAAGAAAGAAAAGACATTGTCATTCTGAGCGTATAACCCAGATTAGCGATTCTTGAGAAAAGCAAACCCAGCAAAGAATCTTTTTTGAATGACGTCAGATTTTAAACAAAACACAAAACGCTGTCATTCTGAAGAGGTTACGACGAAGAATCTCCTTTGAATAACAACTGAATTTCATTTGAAAAATAATCTAAAGTTGCGATAGAAGATTCTTCATTCGCTTCGCTTTTTCAGAATGACTTATTTTTTGGTATTACAAATAAGTTTCTAATAATTTCGAAGATGGAAAAAACATATTATGTCTATATTCTGGCAAGTTTATCAATAAGTATTAGACACTACTTTTCCAAATAATTCATATTCATTCGCGTCGTCAATTTTTACGGTGACAAATGTACCAACAGTTTGAGGTTTTTCGATATGGACAATATGATCGACTTCCGGAGAATCAAATTCGGTCCGCCCAACAGAAAGCGTTTCCCCAGCTTCATCGATAAGCACTTTCATTGTTTGACCAATCATGGTCTCATTTTTTTTCATATTAATTTCATTCTGAATATCTAAGAGTAAATTTTTTCGATCATCTTTCACTTGCCGTGGCACATCGTCTTTGATATCTGCCGCTCCCGTATCTTCTTCTTCCGAATAGGTAAAAATGCCAAGACGATCAAATTCAATTTCTTCTACAAAATCTTTCAATTGCTTAAAATCATCTTCCGTTTCTCCAGGAAATCCTGTAATCAATGTAGTCCGAATACGAATATCCGGAATAGCTGATTGCAAACGGGAAATACGGTCTCGAATACCGTCCTGCCCCAAACCTCTTTTCATGGTTTTCAAAATAGAATCCGACGCATGCTGAATGGGCATATCAATATATTTGCACACTTTGTCGCTTTCCGCCATAGCATCAATAATTTTTTGACTCAAATG
>JABHGY010000043.1 GCA_018671775.1 Fidelibacterota bacterium | reverse complement strand
CCGAATCGGTATTTTTCAGGGTTGGGTTTCTATTTTTATCAACGGGATTTTATTTATCATCAAAATGAGCCTCAGTTTGCTGGTGGGCTCTATTGCTTTGTTGGCAGATGCGATTCATACTTTATCCGATCTCATTTCTTCCGCCGTTGTCATTTGGGGATTTAAAGAATCGGAAAAACCAGCAGACGAAGAGCATCCTTATGGTCATGGACGTGCCGAATATATTGCCACTTTAATTATCGCTATTCTTTTGGCGGTTGCGGGCATTGAATTTATCCAATCATCCATTCATCGATTGATGAACCCAGAAGCGCTTCGGACCGAGTGGTGGATGATTATATTACTTTTCAGTACAATTATACTCAAGGAGTTCACGGCTCAGTATGGAGAATTTCTTTCGGAAAAAATTGCTTCTGGTGCTTTGCATGCGGATGCGTGGCACCATCGGACAGACGCTATTTCTTCTCTTTTAGTTTTGGTCGCCATGATTGCAGGAAAATATGGATACCATCAAGTAGATGGATGGGCTGGATTGGGCGTTGCGCTTTTCATCATTTGGACTGGATTCGAAATTGCCAAAACAGCGATTGATGATTTGCTCGGGAAACCGCCATCAGAAGATGAAATTATGGAAGTTCGGCAAATTGTTGAAAGCGTAGAAGGTGTTTTGGGCGCCCACGATATTGTGATTCATAGTTATGGAAAAGATAAATTTTTGAGCATTCATATCGAAATTAATGGGAATGAAAATCCTGCCACCGCACATGATATTTCCGAAAATGTTGAACACAAAATTCAGGAACAAATAGGCTTCTCGCCCACCGTGCATGTGGACCCCATTTATCCCAACCATCCAAAGGTGAAGCAAGTGAAAAACTATTTAGAGAGACACTGGAGCGACAATGAGTGGCTATCCAATTTCCATGATATTCGAATTGTAGATACGAACGAACATCATATTATTTTGTTTGGACTTAATTTTAAGCAGGGCATTAGTCAAAAAAAGGCCTTAAGCCATTGTAAAAGTATCGAAACAGATTTGCTGACTGTTTTTGATGATTTTGAAATTTCGATTAAAACGTCAGGCCTTTTTCAGTATTAAAACAGCATTTCCCAAATTACTTGTCATGCCTGAAATTTCGTTCACATCATTTAATCAATGAGCTTACCGTTAAAATGTGAAATTATCAGGTATCCATTTGTCCCGTTGATAGATTAAAGCAATTCTCCCGATGAGATAGTTTTTATTTTTCCATCAATGATTAATCTCGCATTCCCCTGAGCATTGATGCCAGAAAATATCCCTGTTTTTACTTCGTCATTTTCTTGAATTGAAATCGTTTTATTCAGATGTCCACACGCAGATTCCCAATCATGCATTACGGATGCAATCTGATTTTCTTTTAACGCTTCTATAACAATTTCCAGTTCATTCAAAATTGAAGCAAGAATCCTTTCTCGTTGAAATGGGATCCCTTTCCTTAAAAATAAGGATGTGCTTTGCGCTGAAATTTCAGGCGGGAAATCATCACGAGATTCGTTCACATTAAGTCCGATACCGATAACAAGTGCTTTAACTTTATTTTTAGAAATACGGGATTCACATAAAATTCCACCGAGTTTTTTTCCTTCAATCAAAATATCATTGGGCCATTTCAATTGGCTTTCAATTTCATATTGCAATAAAGCTTTGTGAATAGCAATTGCGACCGCAATGGAAAATAAGCCTGAATTTTCTGTGGAAATATCTGGATAAATAAGCACAGAAAACGCCAAACCCTTGCCTGGCGCGCTATGCCATTTTTTCCCTTGTCTTCCTCGTCCTTTGCTTTGGAGGCCAGCGATGATGGCGGTTCCATCTTTACCATTTTCATCACAGAGTTCCCATGCATCATTATTTGTGGATTCAGTTTTTGTATAATATTCAATTGTTTTGCCAATATATTTTGTTTTTAGATTGGCTAGAATAAGTTGGGTAAAAATCACAAGTTTATTCTATTTCAAGAATTCGAATTCCTGGGTAATATGAAACAAAGCCACATTGAATACTATCAATCGGTTCATACGCAATACACACAGCCAAAGAATCTATTTGAAACGAATCGGGGACGGATTCTGCCTTAAAGTCTATATCGTTTATTTCTATCAACCATCCACAGCCATCTACGGCGGGAGCTCCTGCCCAAATAATTATTGCATCAATGCAAGCTTTTTCCACGTCATCTTCAGGAGGACAACCAGAGAAAAGAAAAAGAGCAGAGATGAGGGTTAATATATTTTTAATGTTTAAGTTTTTCGTCGTTATGAAAGAAAAAGAAATGTCAACTGAAAATAAGCAAGTCCGAGCCCCAAAAACGTTCCTGCCAAAACTTGTGCCGGCGTGTGTGATTTTAGGATTACACGAGATACTCCCAACAATACCATAGCCAATATCATGAAAACAGGAAATTGAACGCCAAAAAGCCAAAGGGCAACGAGCGGCCCACTAAGCCCAATGGCGTGAATAGAAATTTTCCAATATCTTGAGATAAAAGAAATAATCATCGTATTGAAGGCATAACAAAACATAAGTCCCTGCACAAGTACCGATGCGTCCATATAACGTAAAACAAGAAACCCAATTCCATTAAAAAGGGCACCAATCATCAATGGTTTTACCCGTTGTTCGCGGGCAGATACATCCGCATCACTGACGATCCCTTTCTTTCGTAAATACATCACCATTGCAATTGATAATAAAGTGGAAAAAAGAAGAGCGATAAAAAAGATTAAATGTGGACTTTGAGTGCTGGATTTTTCTGAATAAATCAGCACAGCAAATGTGAACGCTGATATCAACATAGGATGGAAAAGAAGCGAAATAAATGAAGCGAAAGCAATCAAAATAAATTCAACTGGATTGATATTCTCCAAAAACGTCTCGAAATGTGTCTGCAATTTCTCCGAGCGTGCAATCATTTTTCACGCAATCAATAATGGATGGCATCACGTTTTCTTTTGATTGGGCTACGGATTTTAATTGAGAGAGCTTTTGTTTGGCTTGATCATTATTCCGAGAAGATTTCAAAGCGGTAACGGACTGAATTTGTGTTTTGACCTTTTCTGCATCAATCTCTAATAATTCAGGAACAGATTCTTCCGAATCTTCAAATTGATTTACTCCGACAATAATTTGTTTTTTTGCATCGATATCTTTTTGATAGGCATAAGCAGAACGGGTAATTTCATTTTGAATCCATCCTTCTTCGATGGCAGGAATTGTGCCACCTAATTTATCAATTTTTTCAATGATTTCGAAAGCTTCCTTGACCAAATCATCTGTCATGGATTCTACCACATAACTCCCTCCAAATGGATCGGGATGCGCTGGGATACCTGATTCGTGGGCGATGATTTGTTGAGTTCGCAAGGCCAATCGAACTGAATCATCTGTGGGTAAAGCAAGGGCTTCATCTTTGCTATTGGTATGTAGCGATTGCGTTCCACCCAAAACAGCAGAAAGCGCCTGAATGGTGGTTCGCACTACATTATTATCAATTTGGGAAGCGGTTAAAGTAGAGCCTCCTGTCTGCACGTGAAAACGACAACGTAGCGCTTTTTCATTTTTAACGCCAAAACGTTCCTTCATGATTTTCGCCCATATTTTTCTTGCAGCACGAAATTTTGAAATCTCGGTCAAAAAGTCATTATGCGCATTAAAGAAGAAAGAAAGTCGTTGACCAAATTGATTTGGGTCTAATCCTTTTGAAATAGCCGCCTCCACATAAGCGATGGCATTGGCAAAAGTGAAAGCCAATTCTTGTCCAGCGCTTGAGCCCGCTTCTCGAATATGATATCCAGAGATAGAAATGGTGTTCCATTTTGGCGCGTGGTTCGCACAAAACTCAAAGACATCAGTAATGAGTCGCATGGAAGATTCTGGTGGATAAATATATGTTCCTCGCGCTATATATTCCTTCAAAATATCATTTTGAATCGTGCCTCTCAATTTTGTTGATGAGATACCTTTTTTTTCAGCGACTGCAATATAAAGGGCTAATAAAGTTGGGGCGGTCGCATTAATGGTCATAGATGTGGAAACTTGATCCAAAGGAATATTTTGAAATAAGGTTTCTATATTTTGCAGTGAAGAAATTGGAACACCCACTTTCCCCACTTCTCCATCTGCCATGGCATGATCTGAATCGTAGCCAATTTGTGTGGGTAAGTCAAAAGCAACCGACAAACCAGAAACGCCATTTTTCAAGAGATATCGATAACGCTTGTTTGATTCTTCTGCTGTTGTAAATCCTGCATATTGACGCATGGTCCAAAGACGCTGTTGATACATTTCGGTATAAATACCACGGGTAAAAGGAAATTGTCCCGGTTTAATTTTAGGGTTACTCACTTAATACCACGTTCTTTTTTGATGGACTGATAAGCATCATTCACAGCTTTAAATTTATCTTCTGCCAGTTTTTGAAAATCATCCCCCAAGTGAGAGACTTTATCTGGATGATATTTATTTGCCATTTTTCGATAAGCTTTTTTTAGGGCATCATTGCTTGCTTTTTCATCAACTTCTAAAATAATAAATGCAGATTTTGTATTGGCCACAAACATGGCTTTGATAGAGGCAAAATCACTTTCATTGATATTTAAATAATTTGCAATTGAATGTATCACATGAATTTCTTGAGCATCTACATGTCCATCTGCCGCGGATAATCCAAAGAGAATATGAATCAATTCCAAACGACTTGGATGATCCAT
>JABHGY010000167.1 GCA_018671775.1 Fidelibacterota bacterium | reverse complement strand
TGAGCAATGCCCACGATTTCAATTTTATGATATTTGGATTTATCGGTTTAGCCATTTGTTTGGTATTATTTGATTTAGCCTGGGGGAATCGCTTGCGTGCGGTTCGGAAGCCCATGGTAAAAGGAGAGTTATCATGAGTAACAGTAAGTTGTCTTGGATTAGAGACGAAGTAGCCCCGGAAAATAGAAGCTGGGAAGAATTTTATCGAAATCGTTGGCAGTATGATAAAGTGGTTCGAAGCACCCATGGTGTAAACTGCACCGGATCTTGCACATGGCAAATTCATGTGAAAGACGGTATCGTCACCTGGGAAATGCAGGGTTTGGATTATCCAAAATTAGAGCATGGTATTCCGCCATACGAACCCCGTGGATGTCAGCGTGGAATTTCTTTTTCTTGGTATTTATATAGTCCGCTTCGAGTAAAATATCCAACCATTCGTGGCGCATTGCTTGACTTATGGTTAGAAGCAAAAAAAGAATATAACGACCCAGTTGAAGCTTGGACTTCAATGGTCAATGATCCTGAAAAACGAAAACGCTGGCAGCGTGCTCGGGGAAAAGGTGGCTTTCGTCGTGCCAGTTGGGAAACGGTGAAGGAAATTATTGCTGCGTCTATGGCGCATACAATTAAACAACACGGTCCCGACCGCATTGCAGGATTTTCGCCCATTCCGGCTATGTCCATGGTTTCTTACGCAGCCGGTGCGAGATTAATGCAGTTAATTGGTGGCGTTTCTCTTTCCTTTTATGATTGGTATTGCGATTTACCCAGTGCTTCACCAGAAACATGGGGAGAACAAACGGACGTTCAGGAATCAGCTGATTGGTATAATGCCAAAATGCTTGCCGTCATGGGTGCAAACTTGAATATGACACGAACACCGGATGTGCATTTTGCAGCAGAAGCTCGATATAACGGAACAAAGATGGTGGTTTTTTCACCTGATTTTTCTCAAGTGTCAAAATTCTCTGATGAATGGATTCCCATTAATGCTGGGCAGGATGGTGCTTACTGGATGGCGGTGAATCATGTGATATTGAAAGAATTTCATCACGAAAAACAAGAAAAATCATTTTTAGATTACTCCAAACAATATACGGATTCGCCCTTTTTAGTTGAATTAAATAAAGACGGTGATGTCTATAAAGCGGGGCAATTGCTTCGTGCAAATCGTTTGACTCAATATAAAGATATGGAAAATGGCGATTGGCAATTTTTGATGTGGGATGAGGAAGAGAATCGAACAAAAGTGCCGAAAGGCTCTGTTGGAAACCGATGGGCGAAAAAAAATAAAGGTCATTGGAATTTGAAATTGGAAGATAATGCGGATGGTTCAAAAATTGCACCGAAACTCACATTTCTAAAAGATTCTGACCAGATTTATTCTGTAGAATTAGACGATTTCAGTCAAGGCGAAACTATTACGCGAAATGTGCCGGTAAAAATGATAGAAACAGCCGATGGTCAAGTTCCGGTTGCCACTGTGTATGATTTGCTCATGGCTCAATATGGCGTGGGACGAGGACTGGAAGGTTATCCAGAAAATTACGAAGAAGATGCAACTTACACACCAGCGTGGGCAGAAAAATATACAGGAATTGCACCGGAAACATTGATTCGTTTTGCGCGAGAATGGGCAAGCACAGCGGAAAAAACCGGTGGAAAATGCACGGTGATTATTGGTGCGGGTATCAATCATTGGTATCACGCAAATCTTATGTATCGTGCCGCAATTCATGCGCTCATGTTTACGGGTTGTATTGGAAAAAATGGTGGCGGTTTGGGTCATTATGTTGGTCAGGAAAAATTGGCGCCGGGCGAATCTTGGGCTTCCATTGCTTTGGCGAAAGATTGGTTTGGACCCTCTCGCCTTCAAAATACACCGAGCTGGCATTATGTCCATTCGGACCAATGGCGATACGAAAAATCCTTTACTGATTATCATACGGTGCCAGAAAAACAGCCGGAAAAAACATTGGCAAAAGGGCATACCATGGACGTGAATGTGAAAGCAGTCCGAAATGGCTGGCTTCCCTTTTATCCCCAGTTTGAAACAAATCCCATTGATTTGGCTAAAGAAGCACGAGAAAATGGTGCAAAAGATGAGCAGGGAATCGTGGATTATGTTGTAGAAAAATTGAAAAAACGAGATATGAAATTTTCTATCGAAGATCCGGACAGTTCAGATAATTGGCCTAGAGTTTGGTTTGTATGGCGCGGAAATGCCATCGGTGGTTCTGCCAAAGGGCATGAATTCTTTTTAGATCATTATCTTGGAACTCATACCAACCAAGTATCTGATCCTCAATTTGCAAAAGGTTCAACAGAAGAAGTCGTTTGGCATGACAAAGTACCACAAGGGAAAATGGATTTAGTGGTGGATTTGAATTTCCGCATGGATACATCAGCATTGTATTCTGATATTGTTCTTCCTGCCGCGACATGGTATGAAAAAGCAGATTTGAATTCTACCGATATGCATAGTTTTATTCATCCGTTGGCGGAAGCCGTTCCCCCGGCATGGGAATCCAAAAGTGATTGGGATATTTTCAAAGATATTGCAGAAGCATTTTCTAAAGTGTCGGAAAAGCATTTTCCTGAACAAATGGAAGATGTGGTTACATTAGCCTTGGCGCATGATACGCCGGCAGAAATTGCCCAAACAGAAATCAAGGATTGGATTGATGGAGAAGTGGAAGCCATTCCCGGAAAGACCATGCCTGGAATTAAGGTGGTAAAACGAGATTTCAAAAACGTTTACAAACGTTACATCTCTTACGGTCCGAATGTGCCAAAAAACGGCCTTGGTGCTCACGGAACTCATTATGACGTGAAAGATGAATATGAACGTTTGAAAATTGAATGTCCCACCGAAACGTGGGATGGCGAAACTTATCCATCCTTGAAAGAAGCGAAAGATGTATGTAATACGGTTTTGGAATTAGCATCTGTAACCAATGGTGAATTGGCCTATCGTTCCTATAAAAATATGGAAGAAAAAACAGGTCTCGTTTTAGCGGACTTGGCGGAAAAGAATCGTGGTGTTCGGATGACTTATGACGATTTATGCGCCCAACCACGGCGACTTCATAATACGCCCATGTGGTCAGGTTTACTGGAAAATGGTCGGCCCTATTCGCCCTTTACTTATAATGTAGAGCGATTAGTCCCATGGCGGACATTGACGGGTCGTCAGCATTTTTATCTGGACCATCCTGGATATATTCAATATGGTGAGCATCTTCCAACCTATAAACCGAAACCTACGCCCACACAATATGCAGAATTAACCACCAGTGAAAGTGAGCATAAGGCGAAAGTATTCAACTATTTAACGCCCCATGGAAAATGGCATATTCATTCTACGTATGGAGATAACCATCGCATGTCCACATTAAGTCGTGGTGTTGAGCCATTTTGGATTAACGACAAAGATGCGGAAGAACTGGACATTGTGGATAATGATTGGGTAGAAGTTTATAATGATAATGGCGTTGTTGTGACTCGGGCAAATGTAAGTGTTCGAATCCCAAGAGGAATTGTGATTATTTATCATGCCACTGAACGGACATTGTCTGTGCCGAAATCTCCACTGCGCGGAAACAAACGAGCTGGAATGAATAACAGCTTGACGCGCGCTCGATTGAAGCCAAATCTCATGGTCGGTGGTTACGGACAGTTTACGTATCACTTTAATTACTGGGGTCCCACAGGAGCAAATCGGGACACCTTCATCATGGTGCGCAAACTGCCCATTTTGAACTGGTAAAAGGAAAAATAATTATGGATATCAGAAGTCAAATTTCAATGGTGTTTCACCTGGACAAATGTATCGGTTGTCATACATGCAGTATTGCCTGTAAAAATATCTGGACAGATCGAAAAGGCACCGAATACATGTGGTGGAATAATGTGGAAACAAAACCCGGCACCGGCTTCCCAACAAGATGGGAAGACCAGGATAAATATAAAGGTGGATGGGAAGTCGTTGACGGAGAACTGAAGTTGCGTTCCACCAGTAAAGCCAAAACGGTTACGAATATTTTCCATAATCCTAATATGCCAACCTTGGATGATTATTACGAACCATGGACCTATAAATACAAAGATTTGTTCGATTCGCCCGAAGGTGATGATCAGCCAACTGCTCGCCCTATTTCTATGATAACTGGCGAAGAAATGGACATTGAAGCGGGACCGAATTGGGATGATGATTTAGGTGGCTCCCCCATTTATGCAGAAAATGATGTTAATTTAGAAGGCTTATCTGAAGAGCAACGAGAACAAATGTTTGCTATAGAACGTCTCATGATGTTCTATTTCCCAAGAATTTGCAACCATTGTGTGAATCCATCTTGTGTGGCATCTTGTCCGTCCGGAGCACTCTATAAACGGGGCGAAGACGGGATTGTATTGTTAGACCAAGAACGATGTCGTGCTTGGCGTTCGTGCATTTCTGCTTGTCCGTATAAAAAAACATATTATAACTGGAATACGGGAAAATCCGAAAAATGTATTCTC
>JABHGY010000042.1 GCA_018671775.1 Fidelibacterota bacterium | reverse complement strand
TCTTTTGTAAGGGAACAATATCCAAACCATCCACATCAAAAGCTGTTGGGCCAAATCTTTCAATGGCTTGAGTCTTCGTCAAAGTGCGACCTGTTGAGGTAAGATAATGAACCCTATTTTGTGTCTTCACAGATAGTTTTTCTGCGGTTTCTAGACGAGGATTTTTTCCTACTTCTCTTTTATCAAATTGAACATCATTTTTTACTAAAATAGTGCTATTATTTCTTTTGTCGTTGATTGGTTTATCCAATGCAAAAACAGAAGAAGACAAAAATAACATACCCGTAAGTAAAACTGTTATCTGTTTGTTCATGTCCTATTCTCCTTTTTTTGTTGTTGTGTAATTTATTCTGTAATCTTTGCCAGTAGCTCAAACATAAAAGCAGGGTAGTCTGTGGTAAAGGTATAGTCGATGACCACAGTATCTCCTACTGCGGGGATAGGATTCCCCTGAACGTCAAAGTTTTCCGTCCCCTCATA
The DNA here is from genome assembly GCA_018671775.1 of Fidelibacterota bacterium. Taxonomy (GTDB): domain Bacteria; phylum Fidelibacterota; class Marinisomatia; order Marinisomatales; family UBA1611; genus JABHGY01. The sequence continues at coordinate 12,412 of JABHGY010000042.1, read as the reverse complement.
GACCTCCGCAACACGATAAGTTAAGCCAGAAATGGTGGCGTTCGCAACTGTTATTAATACTTGGGCAGTATTTGGGGTAGAAGCTTTCACCAATCCATCAATGCTACTATTATCATAATGTTCACTAATAAGCGCAATGCCAGATGTATCTAGTGCGGTACCAAAGGTTTTGCCCGTCAAAAGAGAAAAGGTATATGCTTCGCTAATTTGATTTAAATAATAATGGGCTTCTGCCAAGCTAAGAAAAATAGCTTGGGTGCTGATGGTGGCGTCTTTATCAAAAATATAATCACTATTGTCAGCAATAATCTGATCCCCAAAATAAATCACATTTTCAAAATCACCATTAATTAATGCGAGAAAAGTTAATCCTGCGTTTGCGTTATTTATTAATTGATTTGTATTGGCTGTGTCCAAAAAAGCAAAAGATAGAACCTTTTGAAAATTAGATTCAGCATTTACAAGATCCAATACTCTTAATTGACTCCAACCCATTCCAAGATAAACTTCTGGCTGAGTGGCATCACGTTCAGATGCAGACTGAAATGAGCTTAACGCTTCTTCATAAGAACCAGATGAAAAATATACCCAACCTTTTTCTACAAACCCATCGTAAGAATCAGAGTTTTCTGACAAATAAGCATCGTCACTCAAATATTCTTCACATGCGCTCATAAATAGGGTGCTTGCAATCAAGATACTTGCGGTTAACTGTAATTTGTTCAAATGCTTTATCATTTTATGAGTAACATTTTTTGGTGAGAAAGAAAATGGTTTGCCCTCATTTCAAGAATATAAACACCGCTTGCCAGTGGTTTGCCATTTAAATTTTTTCCAGACCATTTAAGGCTATGATTTCCTGCTTTCATTTTAGCTTGATTAACAGACCAAACCTTTCGACCCATGATATCAAATACTTGGATAGACACATCAGAAATTTCCGGTAAAGAATACCTTATGGTTGTGATGGGATTAAACGGATTAGGATAATTCTGATGCAAAGCATAATGCATTGGCAATGTGAGGTTTTCGTTTTCTGGCAGGTGTCTCTCCCCATCTAAAACAACAAAGCGCCCTAAAGCATTGGATTGTGTCGAAATCATATCTCCGTGAATTGTGCCGCCGATGTTATGCCAAGCGTTATTGTGATATTGATATACTTTGCTATTATCGCCAAGGGAATTCATCAAGATGTTAATCTTGACTGATTCATTGACCCCCTTATCTTGAGGGCCAAAAGATATGACACTGGAAACTACGGATAGGTTTTCTGGCAGACTTGAAACAAGGTGGGTTGGCACAACCATCCCTGCAATATATTGGTCGGTCTCTAGTGCGCCAAGCTCTAAGGTAAAATTGGATCGCCCAAGATTGAGAATACTTCTACCGGCGCTAGCATAAAAAATAGTACTTACGGCTAAAGTGTCTGGAACAAATGCATTCCCACTCGCATCTCTTCCTTGAAACACAAAAGAATATTCAGCTTCAGAGCTTAATGCGAAGCTAGTATGGTACGAGGCGAACCCATCAAAGGAGTTTAAAACATCCATAGAGAGCTCACCTGTTTCTAAATCTGTTGAGTAGGAAATTGTGGCTGTATTATTTCCAATCAAATCATAGACATCTCTCTGACTTGCAACATATAAATCAATATGATTTAGCACGCCAGGGTTTTGGAAACCAAACAAATCGCTAAAATCTGGTAATGTAGTGATATTGGAAATCCAAAAATCAGATGTGGGGGGCGCCGGAGCATCATCAACTTTTGCGACCATTAACATCATAATTTGAGTCCCAGAAGATGTATCAATCTGTCCTAGGTTATCCACCCCTAAGTTTTTAAAGGTAAACATTGTATCCGTCGTAACGGGAAGCTCGCCATAAGCCGTAAGGCTATCAATAGTCAAATCAACCACTTCAAAATTTGAGGACATATCATCTAAATAACCGCTTTGGAGTGCTAATTTTTTCACTTTAAACTGAATGCCGTCTTGTCCATTAAAAACGAGCATATCCGCTGGATTCAAATCGGGACTTTTATACACAATTTCATTGTCTATGTTCAAAATATATCCCTGCATTATTACCCAATTATATGACCAAGGGGCTACATTTTTAAACATATATGGCGCGGGTTGATTTCCCGCTTTATCCCATTTCAAAACGCTTGCACTTTTCCCAGATGGGGCGCCGGATAAATCCAAAGCTTCAAAATTGTATATTCCATTATAGCTTGTATCAACGCTCATCATTCCTAAATAACAAGCCATGCCATAATCAGCAAAATAATCTGATATGTTTTTTGGAGACGCAATAGCCTCCAAGGCAATGTTCGTAGCTTCTATCCCAAATTCGCTTGTTTGACAGATTTCACGAATAAAATCCCATTCAACATCAGGACCTAATGCTAAATTTCTTAATCTTTCTTGAAGATAAGTAAAAAATAAGTAAACATTATGTTGATCAGCTCTTCCCTTGAGTTTATTAACACCCGTTGAAAGATAGGTTAGTTGGTTTCCTGTGGATGTCGAAGGCTCAGTATCGTCCCCAAAGAAGATAACATTTCCAAAGATTTTCTTTTGCATCATTTGCCCAACCGCCTCCAAAATCCAAGGCTCTTCTTCTCTCTTGTTATGCTGAAGCGCAAGTTTTGCAAATTCATGAGCCATAGCTTGCAAAACAACATTAAGATCATTGTCAGTCGAACTAATATCCAGAGGATTGACGTCAATATATATAATATCCCCATTGTTTGAAAATTCAAGCTCAGGAAGCGTATCGTTCATAGATGAATATCCATGGACAAATAATTTATCTTGTGTATCGTTTCTCCCCAAATCATACTCGTCTTTTATATCCGTAAACACAAAAATTATTTTCCCATTTTCATCAGTATCTTTCTCGATACCCGTAAAAGAACGAACGGTGTCTGCAATAGAAATTGTCATACCATCATATTGAGAATAAGCGGCATCGAATACAGTCGGTTCATCAAAGGCTTCCCCGATGACCTGAAGGACAGAATCTTCAATGTCTGCACTTAATCCATCTACCAAGATATCACAATGACTCCCAACATATTCCAAAGCACAAAACACTTGCTCTGTTGATGAAGGAAAAGCTTCAAAGCTGGTAATCCAAAAATACTGACCATAGCTCGCGACAACTGTATCGGGCGGATTCTTTACATTGCCCATATTGGTAAAGGCTTCAGATAAAATGGTAAGATTCAGAGACATTTTGTCTGCACTGCTCAACGATGACATTGCTTGAACTCCATCTTCAGCCAAGGCTATACTAAAATTTGAAGTATAGTTTGAGGCTGAATCCTCATAGCTAATATTGCTATTAGAAAATATATTGTTAACGCTTACGTCTAATAAGTTTAAATAATTCGTTGAAAAACCTGATTTGATAACCGGTTCGTTTAGCGTCAAATAAAAATAACCTGTTTTAGAATCATACTTTATATCCGTTATGGACGCGCTTGTTGTGTCTGGCACATAATAAACGGCGGCTAAGGAGTCTATAGTGATGGCCGGAGTCCCATTATCTTTAGTGGAAGCAAAAGTATAATAATCTAATAATAGATAAAGCGAATCTTTGTTGCTATTTGACTCAAGCTGAATTTCGTCTGGTTCACTTAATTCAACATTAATGGTTTTTTTGCCATTTGATCTCCAAACTCGACCAGAATTTAAAAAGAGGGTATCTTGATTTTGAGTATTATAAAAATATATTCCCGTTAAATCACTGTAATCATCTGCGCCAATTTCATCGTCATCCAAAACATCTGCTCCGTTAAATGTGCCAATTTTAGTCGACCAATCTATTGAGATAAGATTATTTTCTGCATCATATTCTACAAACCGACCATTTTCATCTTTTGCTGGTTTAGGCATAGCATATGATGAGGATGAGGATCCCGCATAAAAAGATATTGGAATGTTATTGGATTCATTGTTCCCATTTTCTGATTTGTCATACACCGCATACGCTTCCAAAGAACAGGATATGGGCTCTCCTACATCATTCCCATTTTCATCTAAATTCAAAAGATCTTCAATCTGCGCTAAGATAGGTAGAGACAAGCTCTGTATTTTAAGCGAATTATTACTAGTCGATACGCTACCTGTGGATAGATAAAATGAATTTTGCCCACTATGAATACGGATTTTACCCCAAACAGGAATAGGGGAAGCTGAAATGTCAAAATTAGAATTTTCAGAATCTCGGAAATAGATATACAATATATTTTTCGCATAATCAAATGCGGCAGAATCAGCGATTAGGGGAATCGAATCTGGTATTACTGTCGTTGTTATCAGAGACGACGCAACCGGATTATAAAGCATATCCCTAAATGCTTTTTCTGACAAATTGAGGGATAATGTGTTTAAATCCAACCCTGTTTCAATACGTTTCGCATCATTCATCGTTAATTGTATGTCTATTGTATCACTGTCTTCCGTTTGTAAAACGGATTTCATCCCTTCTAAACTGACCGTATTTCCAAGGCCATCAACAAAGCCAATGTTAAAGGGGATAATATTTACTTCATAATCAAGAACGCCATTACTATTGCGGTCTTCTCCAGGATCATTGTCTGGCACTTCTGGGTCTAGCAAACCGTTCCCAGAACCGCCATCTATAGATCTATCTTCAGCGATTTGATCATATTGAACAGGGCGATCAAATACAAATCGTAGTGTATTTTGTGTCGCATTATACTCACAACTCCCCACAGTCGGCGCATCAGACTGAATTGTGCTTAATGAGAGTGTCGCCGAATCGCTTGGCGAACTATTTGCATCGATAAACGCACCCTCTTCAAAATGAATAAAGAGATTGCTGCTACCGAAAGATTCTAACAAATCAATCTGATCTGTTGAATGCCCCCAAAATTGCGACAAAACTGCTGTTCCAAAAATTGTTTCATCTTTTTCGTCTACTACTGCTCCAAACACCAAGGGAATTTCTAATTCGTTTACCAGTATATTTGTGTCGCTCAATTCGCCGCCAGAGAGAGTAAATTCATCATTTTGATGGATGATTGAGATCCGACCCAATAAAACATCCGATGAGTATACTTCATCAGAAAAAACAATGGTAAGGGCGTTTGAAGAATCGTTGTAAGTGGCGGTTTCCGGCACAACCCCACAAAAGACAATGCTTATCAATAACAAACTTGTAAGATATCGCTTCAATTGCATTAGAACGCAAACCCCACGCTTAACTGCGAAACGGTCCCAATCAAACTATAATCAGAAATTGCGTAATCAATCTGTATTTTTGGGTTAAAATATTTTGATAAATCTATACCAAATCCTCCCATATAACGACCGCTATCGTGGTTTGAGAAAACACCTGCACGGAGATATAATAAATTCATAAATGAATATTCAAGACCTACGTTTAAGCGCTCGTCTGAGTCGTTTGGGTGCACGCCATCAACCGACATGAGCAAACGATGAGTTGGGTTCTCCTCTAAAAAAATATATGTGAGACCTACCTGAAAAGATAAGGGCATGTGGAAGGGGCGATATGATTCTTTTTCTAGTAAAGGCTCGCCATTATTATAGTCTTCAAAAACTGCATCGGCGCCTTCTTTCCTAAAGTCGAGTTCAGGGCCAAAATTTCTCACAGCCATCCCTAACGAAAGAGATCTAAATCCTGTTTTATATAATGCGCCTAAATCAACCAGCATTGCACTTGCTGTTAAACCATAAAGTGAGACAGATTGTTGAAGATATCCAAAGTTCATGCCAAATGAAAATTGATCCGTGAATGCTTTTGCGCCTGAAAAAGAAATTAAAATATCATTCCAGCTATAGAAATTCCCCGTGCCAAAAGATTCATCAACAGTTGTTTCTAAGATATCACCAGAGTTTAACGATTTTACATTAACGCCAAGTGCTCCATATTTGGTTTGCATTCCAATTGCCAAAGCCGTGAAATCTATATCTGCAAACCAATTGACTTTAGAAAAAACAGCTCCTTTACTTGAAATATGAACCAAAGAAGCCGGATTATAAAAAACAGATGAGACTGTGTTGTTGATCATCCCCGCGCCACTACTTGCCATTGCAGCATATTTTGCATCAGGGCTAATCATAATAAAATGGGCTCCAGATGTGCCCACCTTTGCAAAATTTTGTTGGGCCATTAAAATTTGGCTTAAGAATACTACAGAAAAAATTGCACTTGATATTTTTAAAATTTTCATCATCTGAAAATACTAAACTTTCCAACATGTTTTTTCTGACCGCCCTCAACAACGTAGATATAAAGACCGCTCACTACAGATTGATTATTCCTTGATATTAAATCCCAGTATTCGATATCAGATCCATCTGTATGCGCCAATTCATCGACTAGATCACCCGACAAAGAAAAAATTGATATTTTACATAATCCTGGTAGATTTTTAAACATGAGCCGATCTTCATATTGCGCTTCCCATCTTGCGGAGCCAAGATAAGGATTTGGGACCACGATTACCCGATCAACTCCAGGTTGAGAATCACCAGACTCATAGAGTTTTTTTGTAAAAACTGGAATCGGAGCATTATCAGCAGATTTTTTATAGTTTGAAAGTGGTGAGTAAGCAGGAGATAGCCCTGCATCTGGATGCCCTGTATCATAAGCAGACACACTATAATAATAGGGAAGCCCGTAAATGGGCGCTACGACTGTGTCTCCCCAAGCTGTAACAGCTCCAGTATCTGAGTAGGTATTCGTTACGCTTGGTAGGTTTGCTAAAACCCATTCACCGTTCATATCTTTTTGGTTTAAAGTATCGCCATTCATATCAACAACAAAACTTCCCGACCTGGCATCTCCCTCTTCAAAAACACCAATCAGCTCCCAGCCTTGCGGGTTATATTGAGATCTGTAAACTTGATAACCTTTAAAATCGTTTACAGCTTGCGCTTCATCAAAAAAAGATTCTGCAGAATTGTCCCACACTAAATTCATGCCCCCGGTGATTGGACTATAAGACAATAAAGGGATATTGGGCGGTATCGGGAGAGCCCAATGGCTTCCTTCATCAAAGTCACAAGGATTAATTGGAGAACAGTCGCTTCCAGAATAATATGCAGTCATTGCATTATCAGCATTTTGACGTAAGTCCTTCAAGCCCGTTCCACAAACAACTGAAAATACAACTTTGATTGTATCATTTTCTGCTACATCAAATGGGCCAACTGACAGGAGAAACCGATAATCAAATTGAGGGTAACCCAACTCAAGAGGATTGTTTAAAAACTTTTTTCCCTGGCTTGCGACGTGTTGTCCATTAATATAATCCAATTTATCCTTGTCTGTTCCTGGATCGCTTTCCCAGTTCCACCATTGGTGTGAATAAGCGCCCATATAGCTTCTGCCATCTTCTGCTGTTATTTGTTTTCCTGCGGATGAATAAATAATTTGTCCGCCCAAAAAACCCTCATTTGTTGGGGTTTTTTCTCTCTCTCCATAATCATTTGATGAAGAACCTGGATTGTCCCCATCATAGATATACGACATACTGCGAGGATAAAGATAGCCAAGTAAAACTGTCCCATCTTCAAGAATAGCAACTTCCCCCTCGACTCTTTCTAAGTCTTCTACGTCTGCCTGCCAACGAAGGGTGTCTCCATCCGGATCCAACAACAGCGCCCACTCATCAAAAAATCCATCTGGTTCTGCCATTGAAGGGTTATAATTTGGGTTTTGTTGCATATCTTTTAAAAAAGGAACACCGTAATCATCATACCCCGTAATCCCATCTGCGTCAAAATCATAGGGGTCAACAATATCTAGGCGATCTGTGTGGGAATCAGAACCATCCCATCCTTCATAATCCACCAAATCGTCAATGTGAGGTTCAGTATCATCTGAAGAGGACACATCAATATCATACCAAAAACTAACGAACACGTCTTCTAGATTTCCATTTAAACCCGTATTCACAATTTTATATTCAAAAACAACAAAGTCATCATAATCAGGAAGACTCCAAGTAAGCCCTCTTTGAAATACTTTTAACCCAATGGGTATATGACTGCTTTCTGGGCGATCAGCAATATCATCAAATACCATATATGAATCTTCGATTGATTTCGCTGAAGCTCCACCTACTTGAGAACCAATCTCACCAGAAAATCCTACGGTAGGGAGCCATTCTTGATCGGGGCTATAAAAATAGGTTGATACGGCTGCTTCACCGCCAATCTTTGTTCCGATCCACAAACCAGCATCATAAAGATAATTATTCCCAGAACCTGCTGGCCATTGCGCTGAAGGTCGTCCCGTTGAGGTTGAATTTGGATCGCCATAGCTTCCATAATTTGTAACAGCCATCCAGTTGTTGTTTGTCGTGTGATTGAAGAAGGCTTTTTCTGGCCTCGTTGTTGTGCTTTTAGATAAACGCCTTTGTTGGGGGTTCTTTTCTCTGCCATTTACAAATGACCCTAATAAAAACAGACTAATAAACCAGAAGACTTTTGTGTAATGTTTAATATTTTCTCTCATTAGAAACTAACGGTTAAACCAACTTGAATTCTACGTTGATCTTGATAGTAAACGGGGTTTGAATCAGAGCCTTGCTCTGGGTACAGTTTATTGTCATCACCGAATCCATCTTTATCTAAATCTACATTGCCCATATATTCAAAATATGTTTCTTGCCCATCCTCCAAGGTTACTTCTCCGTCGTCGTTAGTATCGTATGTTTCAATGAGCGTTTTAAAATTATGATACCATTCCGTATCCGCAACACCTCGATATCTTCTCAAGTTAAATAGGTTCGTTACATATAGATAAGCACCTAAATTTGTATTGGCTACGTTTTTGGAATAACTCAGGCGAAAATTTGATGAGATATACCAAGGAAACGTTTCTGTGTTTTCAACTATCAATCGTCCTTGGTTGGGTTTTGTATATCTTGTCCCGCTTCCATAATTAAAAATAACGGTCGCTAAAAAATCTTTATACGCCACATTTGTATTAATGTTAACAGTATGTGTTTGATCCCAAGATAAATACGACTCAAAGGTTGGGACAATGTTTCCAGACCATTCTGTTAAATACCCCTGACTCACGCCACTGCTTTTCCCTTTTGCGATAGAATAGGTATAATTAACTTCACCATATATTTTTTTACCAGCCCTGCGCAACAATAAAATTTCAAAACCACGGACATTTCCATAATCTCTATTATAATACATGGTGTACCAATCATTAACCGTCCAAAAAATGGGACGGGTATCTGTTAAACCAAAAATGTCTTTATAAAAAGCTTTCGCCTCCAAAAGTAATTCAAAAGGAAATTCTTTTCTCACACCAACTTCATAGGCAATGGTAAGTTCGGGATTCATATTGGGGTTTCCAACAATGGGGAAACCGCCACCAAAATTATATGTATTATTCCGAAACAAATATGACATAGCTGGCCGTTGGTATTGTCTACCATAATTAAAATAGAGTAACGATTTATCCGAAATCGGAAAAGACACGCCCAATCGCGGAGCAAACAAGTTTTTCTTTTCCGCTTCTATGGGGTTTTTAATATCGTCTAAATCGTGTTGATATTCCCCCGCATTTGCTTTCCATTGTTTATATATTTCATCTTTACCATCCCCATCCCAATCTGCAAAATCACCGCTTGTCCATGTGGGGTCTTCTTCATCCGCAGGATAGGAAGAATTTGGGTCAAATCTTTCAAACCTTAAACCCGCATTAACAATGATACCATGATATTCCATTTTGTCTGTGAGGTATAAAGACAGATTTGATGGCGTTGAAACATCATTTTCCGCATAACCATATCGATCTGGGGGCCAATGATTTCTCATGTCAAAATTAATATATTCTAAGCCCGATCTAACTTGATTAGATTCGTTTACTTGGCTTACAAAGTCAACCTTATAGGTAGTTATAACCTTTTTATCAAAGTGCCAGTGGTCTCTATTATATGTATAAGGATGTGAGGGTGCTACACCATAAAAATCCCCACTATGCTTTGTCCCTTCATCTGGAATATCTGACCAAGGCATCCAAAAATACTTTTCATCATACGCATCAATAACCCCATCATTATTCCAATCTCTTTCAGATTCATCTACAAAATCATTGTTGTTTTCATCGTGAAACATATCTTGAGAATCATCGATACCTGAAATGGCTTTCCCGGGCGTATAATTATCTAAAATACCATTCCCGTTTAAATCTTCATTGCGATTGTCATTATCGCCATCTACATCCCAATTCAAATTTTCATCATAAATGTTATTCCCATTCAAATCTCCCCACCACTCGCCTTCATTCCATTGGCCATCACCGTTCGTATCTTCGTAAGGTTCGGTTGCCCAATAAACATCTAAAACGCCATCTCTATCTGTGTCTTCATTAATGCGCTCAACAATATTAGATTTTAACTGTGTGCTATATTGGGCAATACGAAAAGTCATAAAACTGTTTTTTGAAAGTGTCCATGTAAGGCCTACATTCCACATATTAGATTTTTCTTGCCATAAAGGCTGACGCTCAAACATATTAAAAACAGTCATTTTTCCATCTGCATCTACATCTTCAGTGTCTAGCACACCATTCCCATTGATGTCTTCGCCATCGTCCAACACGCCATTCCCATTGATGTCTTCTGTATCTAAAGCACCATTTCCATACCAATTATCTATTTCGCTTTCGGAATCTAAAATAAAATTAGAATTATAATCTTCATTTGAGCCATCTCCATCAGATTCAACAATTTGTCCATTACTGTCTCGATCTTGCTCATAAGGTGTGTCGTCGTATACGCCATTCCCATTGATGTCATTATACCATTCACCTTCATCATGAACACCATTCCCATTCCAATCAGCGTAAGGCTCTTCCGTTATATAGAGATCAAGAATACCATCGCCATCACTATCTTCTGTTTGTAGGCCATCTGTAGTCCACCAATCTGTATAAAATGCTGGCGCTTCTCCATCCTCAAGAATACCATCGCCAACAACACCATCGTAAAGCTTAACATATGTTGGCATAAAACCAGTATGTTTGTCTTCTGAAATAAAATGACTATATGAATAACTATAACCATCTTCAAAATTATTTAAATTGTATAAACCCGATAAATTGAGCTTTAGCTTATTGTTGATCTTAAGCGATAAACGACCCGTATAGCTAACTAAGGCACTTTTTTGATTTCGAAAGCGACCTGCTTTGTCTTGATTTTCGCCTATAAACGAAAAGTGCATCTTATCTTTAATGATGGGTCCGCTCAAAGCAAATTCAATCGTATTTACTTCATAGGGCGCGTTTATTGTGGGCGAATTGTTGAAACCATTTGATGAGTTAACCCTAACGTTTCCAGAAAAACTATTTCGGCCTTCCTTGCTGGTTAGCTCAACAATCCCAGATTGGGCATCACCATATTCTGCGCCGAAGCCACTTGTAATAACATTCGCTTCGCTAATACTTAATAAAGGCACATTTGAATCATTCGAGTTTCCTGTCCATGGATCTTTTAAGGGAATGCCATCCAACATATAAATGACTTCAGAAGTTCTGCCCCCTCTAAAATGTAAGCCATCAACGTCAACAGCCCCAGCCGTATAAGCCACTGCAGCCTCAATACTCGAAACAGGCATATTTGCAATATCATCTGCCGTGATACTTCTTCTGCTAGAGGTTTGATCTGCTTGAACAAGATGTTTTTCAGCGACAACAAGCACTTCGTCGGCCTGTAAAACATCTGTAACTAAAGGGAAATCAATGGTTGTTGTTAGATCACCGGAGATAATCACATCAACAACCCTCATTGATGCATAGCCCGCATATTGAGCGCGTATAGCATACTTCCCCGGAGGGATATTGAGGACGAAGTATTTGCCGTCTAGATTAGATGCGGCTCCCATATAGGTATCGATAATGATTACATCTGCGACAGGAAGCGCTTCTCCTGTTTCTTGGTCAAAAACACGACCCGAAAGCTTTCCAGAGCCAATTGCAAGTAAACCGTTAAAAACAAAACAAATAACAAAAAATGTTGATATTATCTGTTTTATTGTTTTATGTATCCGTATTGTCATTGAATGAGTTTCATAGGCGTTAAAAGGTTCTTCATTGAACAAAGAATGAGCTGAAACATAACGGAGTCTTTGGCGTCAAGTCAAGATCAATCTGTGCTTTTTGTCTATATTAATACCAGGGATTAGTTTGCGTTTTCCCGAAAAATATTTTTTTTACCTATCCCAAGCCCATTCCATGTCGAGAAAAGGAACCCAAGTTTCCAACATAGGAAGATAAGGAAGCAAGTGTATTGCCGTCCCAAATGGATATTTTCCATAAACCAGTTTATACCCCAGAGAAATTCGAAGCCTTTCGCTCTTCTCCCAAATGAGCATTCCTTTATGCTCAATAG
>JABHGY010000004.1 GCA_018671775.1 Fidelibacterota bacterium | reverse complement strand
GTGTCGCCTTCAAGCTTTAGAGCTTTCTTCACTAATCCATTTTTAAATCCCCAGTTCCAACAAATGTTAATCATTCTTCTATGTATTGCTTTAGTGGTAGGATGAGGTGGAAGTGTTTTACCTGAGATGTATGCTTTAAGTATGTAAGTATTGAGTTCTCTGGTTCTCTTTGACCAGTTATGGTCATATGAAAGATATCTACTTACCACTTCTTCAAAAGGTAGATTCAACTTACGATTTGAAACTCCAGTCAGTTCTTCAAGTAATTCAAGCTCTATACCAGATTTCAGCTTTAGAGCTACTTTTTTACTTTTTGTACGAAGACTTCGAGTGAGCCTTTGGTTTTCATAGGATGCAGTGATGTACCATACATCACGGTTCTTGTATAATGTTGCCATAATTACTCCGAATTATGACTGTTTCTGCTACGTATATACTTGCATTACTTAGTCTACCGACGGAGACACGCCAGATTTAGGATCTGGTATCCTTTGGATGTGAAGGTTCGAGCCCTTTCCGCGGTACCAAAAAAAAGGCGACAACTACGTAGTTATCGCCTTTTTTTGAAATTGTAATGTTTAAGAAATACGCATCAAACCATCAATGTCTATAGCAATGCGAGAAATATCTTCTTGATTGGAGGATTTATAATAACCACGAATTTGACCATTATTATCTACCAGAATAAATCGATTTGCTTTTATCTTTTTGTTTAAAGGAATATGAAACCCATTTTGGATTAAATCAGTAATAGAGGTTGAATCTCCCGTGATGATTTCCCATCTTCTTTCATTCTTATGATGCTTCTTTTATAATTTTGTATTAGTTATATCTGTAATTCTCTGGTCAACCTTATGCAGGAACAGCAGAAGCATTAGAGGACACAACGATTTGTTTTATTGATCGCAACTTAATATTCCCCACTTTATCAAATGAAAAAGATATTAGTTGGGAAATCGTTAAAAAATTATCAGTAGATTTAATTGAAGCTCATCATGATACTACGCGAATGGCTCATCATTCTGTTACGGAAAGAGTTGCGAGTTTATTATTACTCTTAAAAGAAAAATATGGGAAAGATTATGAAGGCGCAATCTTTATTGATATTCAATTATCCAGAGAAGATTTAGCAGATTTGGCTGGGACATCGGTGGAAACACTGGTCAGAACATTGACAGGATTTCTAGAAGAGGGAATTATAAGAACAGAGAAACGGAAAACGATTGTTCTCGACTCTATTCGTTTGTCAGAAATTGCAGGTTTAAACGATTAAAAAATTTATTACCATTCGTCATCACCCCATTCATCATCTTCACCCTCTTCCAATAATATCTGAGCTTGTTCGTCTAACCAAGCTGTATAACTTTCTTCAGAATGAACCGTCATAAATCCTTGCATGCGATAGTGGCCTAGGCCACATAATTGCGCACAAGCAATTTCAAATCCTTTGCCTTCACGAGCTGTACCAACAAGCGTTTCTAAATATTGATTAGACGTCATAGTCGCTTCGAACCAAACGGGTATTACCATTCCAGGAATGGCATCTTGCTTAACACGAAATTCAGGCAAGAAAAGACTATGAATCACATCTTTTGATGATAAATCAATTCGTATTGGTGTATTGACAGGGATATGAAGTTGATTAATTGTTATAAAGTCATCCATTGCATTAGGGTCACTTTTATCTAGTCCAATGGGGTTAGATTCTTCATCTACAAGTTTCACATCTCTTGCGCCAAAAATCCCATCTGCGCCGGGGTAATGGATATTCCATGCAAATTGTTGTGCAACAATACGAATTTCTTCAGCACCATCAGCTTTGTTAGGAACAGCATTGACACGATTGGCCCAAATAGGAAGGGCAAATCCAATTAGAATGACAAATTCGATCAACGCGACAGCAACCTCAAGTCCTGAAGAAAAATGACTTTTGACACCTACATAATCCGCCTTTGGATTTTTTGATGCTCTAAAACGGTATAAAGTGTATAGGAAAAATAGTCCCCAGCCTACGAAAAGAAAAAGCATGAGCCAATGAAATAAACTCATGACTTCATCAACAGCTCCACCATGGACAGATGCATTAATAGGTAATCCTAATTTTCGTAATATGTCTAACATAGGGTATTCCTCCTAGAGTTCTTTATGTTTTGATGTAAGGTTTTTTGCCCGATTCTTTAACCGAATTATCATAGTGCCCACACTAGCGAGCATTCCACCTGTAACGCCCAATAATGTAATTATTGCCCAATTCATTCCTTGAGTAGCAGGCGCATCTGATGCACCGTAGCATGTAGAACAAGCCTGGGTTATGCCAGGAATTAAGCTAAGTCCAATTGCGATTAAAAAATGAATCATAGGGTTTTAAATTTCCGAATGACTTTCTGAAGATAAATGGTCAATCCAATACCGAGGAGAATGCCTAAAACACCCAACGCAGTTGAAAACCCTGAATTAACAGTTAAGGTTTGAAGTTGCCATACTCCGTATCCAGCCGTGACAATAATTGAAATAACGATGAAAAAAATATGAAAGGATTTAAGACTCAGCATTATATCACCGCATGATCGATAAAGGTGATATAAGGCAAAAATAGCAGGGTTATCAAAAAGAAAAACGTTAAGCCTAAAACGGCTAATATAGTTGTTCGTTCAGAAAATAAATGCATAAAATATCCAGCAACTAATGTTCCTTTCACAGAAGCAATAATCATAGCCAGGAAAAAAGCTTCCCCATTACTCAAGTTCAAGTAAGATGCAGCAACGGTTACTACTGTTAAAACAGCTAAAGTTGCAAAGACACCAATATATATTTTGACACTTTTTTTAATATCATCTACACTATGTCCACTCATTATTAATCTCCTATAGTAAGTATAAAATTGGGAAAAGGAAAATCCAGACTAAATCAACAAAATGCCAATAAAGTCCAACCGTTTCAATTCTATTTGTAAATCGTTCAGGTTCAGTTTTCATCATTTTTGATCCAGGAACCAAAAAATAAAAAAGGACGACCATGCCACCCAATATATGAACCATATGCAATCCAGTTAGGGTGAAATAGATTGAGAAAAAAGTTGATGTATCAGGATAAATACCATGGTGAAACTTGGCTGAATATTCAAAATATTTTACAACTAAAAATACCCCAGCTAATAAGATCGTTGATCCTAAATATGTTTTAAACTTTTTATTTTCACCCAGTTTTAATGAAACCCAAGACATAATCATTGTGACACTGGAGGAGATTAGCACTAGCGTATTAAATGTCGCCATAGGAACATTCAATTCACTTGAACCCGTGGCAAATGTGCCTGTGATATCACCCATTCGTAAAAAAACATAGGCAGAAAACAATCCACCAAACAACATGACTTCTGATGCAAGAAACAACCAAATACCTAATTTGGCATTATACATACCCGTGTCTGGTCTCTCTTCAACATTATATGGAATTTCCATAATAATCCTTTCTTATGCTTCTGATTGTGGAATAAAACCTTTTTTAGCTCCAGGGACGCTGTATTCATAAGGTCCACGATGAACTTCAGGTATAACTTCAAAATTTCGATGAGGGAGGGGTGGAGAAGGTGCATCTGTCCACTCAAGCGTAGTTGCTTCCCAATGATTATCGTTTGCTTTTTCACCAGACTTTAAACTTATAATCAAATTGACGATAAAGGGAATTTGTGCTAAGCCTAAAAGCCAAGCAGAGGTTGACATCATTTCGTTGAGATAAAACGTATCAGTTGCATGAGCATAGGTTAATCCACCATCATATAATCTTCTTGAAATACCAGCAAGTCCTTGAATAAACATAGGCATAAAAATTCCATTAATAAAAATCATAGAGGTCCAAAAGTGAATTTTCCCCAATCGCTCGTTCAACAATTTCCCTGTCATTTTTGGGAACCAATAATAGATTCCTGCAAATAGAGCAAAAATTGTTCCAGGCGCAACAACATAATGAAAGTGCCCAATTACATAATAGGTATCGTGAAGATGAATATCTGAAGCGGCAATGCCTAAGGGCAATCCTGTTAAGCCACCAATGCCAAACATAGGCAAGAAACCCAAGGCAAAAAGCATAGCGGTATTATATCGAATCGATCCACCCCAAAGTGAAATAAACATAGCAGTTAAAATCACAACTGAAGGAATAGAAATTATCATAGTTGTCGTTTGGAAAAATGCAGAGATGGTTGAACCCATTCCTGTCATAAACATGTGATGAGCCCAGACGACGAAAGACATAAAGCCTAGAAAAGAAGAGGCATATACAATTGATTTATAACCCCATAATGGTTTTCGAGTATTATTCGCAAGAATTTCTGCAACAATTCCCATCGCAGGTAAAATAAGAACATAAACTTCAGGATGGGCTAAGAACCAAAAAAGATGTTGCCACAATAATGGGCTTCCGCCACCGCTCACTTCTAATATTTGTCCTGAGACCACTAATCCAGATGGAAGGAAAAAACTGGTTCCAACTAAGCGATCCATCAATTGAAGAACGCCAGCTGCTTCCAATGGTGGGAAAGCTAAAAGCAATAAAAAAGCTGTAATAAATTGCGTCCATACAAAAAAGGGAAGTCGCATCCACGTTAAGCCTTTTGCTCTTAGTTGAATAATAGTCGTTATGGTATTGACCGAACCTAATAGAGAAGATGTAATGAGCAAAACCATTCCGAAAAGCCAAACGGTTTGTCCTGTTGTGGCAATATCAGAGAGAGGAGGATAAGATGTCCAGCCAGAATTGGCTGCGCCACCAGGTACAAAAAATCCAACCATCATGACAATGCCACCTGCGAAATAGCACCAATAGCTGGACATATTTAATTTTGGAAAAGCCATATCTGGTGCTCCAATTTGAAGAGGAACAAAATAGTTACCAAAAGCACCAACAGCAAGAGGAACAACACCTAAGAAAATCATAATAGTGCCGTGCATCGCGCCGAGAGAATTATACATCTCAGGCAACATAACACCCTCTTCGCCAAACATCCAACCTAACAAAGGCATGGCTTGTTCAGGGTAAGCTAATTGCCATCGCATCATCATCATGAGGCAAAAGCCAAAAAATAAAAATATCAAGGCAGTGATTCCATATTGGAGTCCAATAACCTTATGGTCAATGGAAAATATATATTTTCTCCAAAATGATTCTTCGTGGTGCGTATCTGTATGTCCGCTCATAAATATCCTTTGTTGTTTTATAATAATCCAAATATGACCTTATTAGTCATATTTAAAGCTCAAAAAATAAAGTTAATCGAATCAAAAGTAAAAAAGCTTTTACTAGGCTTCGCTTAACCCTATAATAATTGGAGTTGTTATTTTTTCTTCTGTGGTTTTGAAAAAGTGAAATCAGCTGTAGTTGAACCATCACCTACTTTTACTGTGATGGTCTTTGTTTTAAGCTTTTCATGCCAGGCTGTAATGGTATATGTTCCAGGATTTAAACCCGAGATTGTATATGACCCATCATTACCAGAAACGACAAAGTATGGATGATCAAATACACCAATATAAGCACCCATCCAAGGATGAACATCGCACTTAATTTTAAATGGATCTTCAGCTTTATCAAATTGCGTTGTCATTTTTTTCTTGAATTTTGGCATAGCTTTGTTGAATTCACGGTTCAATTTTGGTAAAGCATGGATGTTATGTAATGTGCCATCATTGTTTAAAATATCTAAAGGCTGCCCAACTTGAACGCCGATCACATGCGGTGTGTAAACACACCCTTTTTGATCAATGACAACGTGGTTTGTTGGTGCTTCTTTTGATGCAGATACACCCTCTGAAATATAGACTAAAACATTTTTCACACCACCATTTGCATCAACAATGAGCCATTCTTTGGTTGGGGCAGAAGTGTTATTTGCGACACATACGGGGTCAGCTGCAATTTTTAAAGCTTTCATTTTTGGTGCTTTACCATCAAAAGAAATTTTTCCTGATACATCGCCACCCATAAGATGACTGACATTTAAGATTAGGCAAAGGCTTGTTATAAATAGTGTTTTCAATGAATCCTCCAAGATTTTATTATGAATACAACGGCGAAAGTTAATGAATGAATTGGAAAAAACTAAAACTAAAAGAGCAGGATTGAAAATAGCCCTGCTCTTTTAGTTTTTTATAGTCATTAGTGAGGAGCACCTGAACCTAGCCAACGACCAATTAATTCAACGGCTGTTGTCATTTCACCTTCAATGGCATCCCATACATCCGGGCCATCTCTATTATCTTCACTCAATAGAAAAGGAGAATTAGGAGGCATACGATTGTCACGGAGACG
>JABHGY010000166.1 GCA_018671775.1 Fidelibacterota bacterium | reverse complement strand
TCATCTGGCGAAGGCGCAGAATAGAATGTGCCTGGCATGGGTGACAAAACCGATTCCCCTGCCGCTTGCTCAGGGGCAGACTCTTCTGTTATTATTGCCTGCGGAACAGGAGGTGGCGTTGGCACTTGGATTTGTGGCGCTTGGCTTGTTCCAATCGATTGCACCATTCCTGTCAATTTTGAGACTCGAAATGAGCGACCCCAAAATTTTACTTCAATTTCATTAACGTCACTATGTTCAAGAATATATATAATTTCTTTTAATTTATCTTTCCACATGAGATTCTCTCCTAACTTTTTGCTCGTTCAACATAAGCACCTGTCCTGGTGTCAATTCTTAATTTATCTTCAATATCAATAAACAAGGGCACATTTAATTCAAACCCAGTTTCAACCGTTGCTGGCTTGGTGGCACCTTGAGCCGTATTTCCCTTAAATCCAGGTTCGGTATCTTCGACTTCAAGAACAACATGAGCTGGCATACGAATATCTAAAATTTCATCACCATCAAAGATAAGGTCAACATTAAGTCCTCCCGTTAAAAAATGTTTATTATCCCCCACAATTTCAAATGAAACATTCAATTGTTCAAACGTTTCTTCATCCATAAAAATGAATGAAATATCATCATGATATAGATATTGCATTTTTTTCGCTTCTACGCGGATATACTCCATTTTTGCGCCGGCATTAAAGGTATGATCAATAATTTTTCCTGATAAAATATCTTTGAGTTTTGTACGGACAAATGCGCCCCCTTTTCCAGGTTTCACATGTTGAAACTCAATCACTTTCATTCTTTTGTTTTTAAATAGAATGACGGCGCCATTCTTAATATCTGCTGTCGTTGCCATAATTTTTTCCTTTTATTGAGCTTTGAAGTTACATCATAAGATTATGACATCAAATTTCAGATAAAACCTTTATATCGTCTATAAATCCTTTAACCCATTTCAAATCATTTTTACAATCTGTCTGTTCAGGAAGCAATTTTGCATATTTAACCAAGTCTGCTTTTTTGAGTAATAGAATCCACTCCTCAAACAATTCCTTTTTAAGCGAAAATAATTTGGCATGATTTTCGATTTCTGTTGTTGTCATTTCTAAAGTTCTGATATAAAAAACATATTCCATTAATTCTCGCATTAAATACGATAATTCTACATAAAATAATTTAATATCCGCTTGGGATTCACATTGCTCTAACCGTTCATTTGCCCGCTCAAATGGGTCTTTTTTCAGAATAATCTTTTGGGGAACGTGCTTGACTTCCCCTACCCGCTTTTTCCAGATCCAGAACATAAAACCCAGCAATATTAATAGCAATCCAAATAATATTAAGAGACGCAAAGGGAATAAGGCTCTCACTGAAACGGGTCCTTTAATTGGACGAATATTCAGCTGATCGCCTGAGGTAATGCTCGATAATATTTCGATTTGAATAGGATTCGCTGAAAGGGAATATTGAACGGAGCTATCTTGATTTAAAATATGGATTTGATATTCGGGCGTATAAAATTTCCCCGTATCCCAAAACACAATTTCACAACGGATTCCGCTGATGTTATCCTTCTCATGAATGTGAGCAAAATGATTAATTGCCATTGAATCTGACAAAATGCTTAAACTCGGAAAATCAATTATTTTCCCTGCTGTGCCTTTCACGCTTACTTCGAAATGGATTCTTTCTCCAATGCGTGCTTCACTTGTATCTACAGAGGCAACTATTGTAAGGGATTCATTCTTTACCTTTTCTTCAGAAACACAGCCAAAACAGCCTATGAAAATGACACATAGAATAAAGATATTTTTCATGCTTAGTATCGTTTCTCTCTGAGTCTAAAGAAGGACATTAATGGTTCAACAAAATCAACATCTGTTTGAATTGGAATCAAATCCAATCCAATTTTACGTGCTTGCTTATGCAGTGCCTTCGATTGGTCATTTGCCATTTTTCCGAATGCTTCTCGGTCTAAATCTGACGAACTATCTATCCAAAAACTTTCTTTAGTTTCTGAATCATTCACTTTCATGAGACCCAAATTGGGGAAATCCGATTCCGCTTTATCATGAATCCGAAGCCCAATGATATCATGTTTTCGATTCGCCACACGAAGCGAAGACCAATATCCTTCATCCATAAAATCAGACAGAATAAATACAACGCTTTTCCGCTTTGCAACTTTCAGCAAAAAATCTAAAGCATTTTTTAAAGATGTTTTCCGTTTTTTGGGTTTGAAATAAAGCAACTCTCTTACAACACGTAATACGTGAGATTTTCCTTTTTTGGGAACAATATATTTTTCGACATCTTCACTAAAAAGAATGAGCCCCACCTTATCATTATTTTTGATGGCAGAAAATCCAAGGACAGCTGCAATTTCTGCATTCATATCTTTTTTAAGCGTTTGAGAAGAACTAAATAATCCCGATGCACTCACATCTACAATTAAATATACAGTGAGCTCTCGCTCCTCTTCAAAAACTTTTATAAAGGGATTGCCCGTTCTTGCTGTTACATTCCAATCAATTAAACGGATATCGTCACCCGCTTGGTATTCTCTCACTTCGGAAAAAGTCATACCTCTCCCTTTGAATACGGAATGATATTCACCGCCAAATAAATCATTGACCAATCCGCGGGTGCGAATTTCAATTTGTTTGACTTTTTTAAGGATTTCGCGAGGAATCATAGAACGGCATCAAGGAACTTCAACAGCCTCGAATAACCGTTTAATCACATCTTCGGACGTGATTTCTTCTGCTTCTGCTTCGTAAGTTAATATCACACGATGCCGTAAGACATCCGCTCCAATGAAGCGAATATCCTCTGGTGTAACATATCCTCGGTGTTTCATATAGGCTCTTGCTTTTCCTGCTTTCACTAAATTAATGGTCGCACGGGGTGAAGCACCAAACTCTATTAAACCATCTAAATCTTCTAAGCCCGCTTCTTTGGGATTTCGAGTTGCAAAAACTAAATTTAAAACATATTCCTCAACTTTTTCGTCAACATAAATTTCATTGATTATTTTTTGGGCATTCAATATTTCTGTTGAGCTTGTCACCGGTTTTATTTCCGATGGACTCGTTGATTGGGTTTGGGTTTGCAAAATACGTTTTTCAGCTTCTTTGGATGGATAATCAACGAGAAGTTTTAACATAAATCTATCCACTTGCGCTTCCGGAAGTGGATAGGTTCCTTCTTGTTCAATTGGATTTTGTGTAGCCATCACCAAAAATGGCTCATCTAATTGGAATGTATTCTCGCCAATGGTCACTTGCCGTTCTTGCATTGCTTCTAATAAAGCAGATTGCACTTTTGCCGGTGAACGATTAATCTCATCCGCCAATATGATATTAGAGAATAAAGGTCCTTTTCTTGTGTCAAATTCTCCTGTTTTTTGATTATAAATTAACGTACCCAATAAATCAGCAGGGAGCATATCTGGCGTAAACTGGATGCGTTGGAATTGCGTATCAATGAGACTGGCTAATGTTTTTACCGTCAATGTTTTTGCGAGACCCGGAACGCCTTCCAATAAAATATGTCCATTGGAGAGAAGACTGATGAGAATCTTATCTAATAATTCATCCTGGCCAAGAATAACTTGGGTTAATCCCTTTTTTAGTTCATCGACAAATTGGGATGATTTTGAAATCTTTTCATTGATCTCGGAAAGACTAAATTCACTCATAAGATTGTATTAAGATGTAATATGTTTTAAAGCAGGAATGTCGTTGATATCTTTTCCTAAGAAATCTAACTCAAAGCGAACTGAAGGAGATAAATCATGTTTTGGATACTGCTCCAAAAAGTATTGATATTCCTTACGAGCCGAATCCGTATCTTTCAAGATATTTGCATAAATATATCCAATCATAAACTGGGCATGTGCTTCTTGACCCGAACCAACAAAATTCTCTATAACTTTACGATATTGATTAATGGCTGTATCAAAATCTCTCAAATCATTCATATAAATATCACCAATCAAATATTGAGCTTTCGCTGATAAGGGATGGCTAGGATAATGTGATATTAGATATGAACAATTCGCAAGCGCTTCCTTTGTTTTCTTCTGCATCCTTAAGGATTCAGCCTGATTAAAAACCCAGACTGGGAAATTTTGAATTTCTATTTGGGCTTGTGCTGCTTGCTTTGAATCTGGATAATTTTCTAGCGTTTTTTTGAGAGCACCTAGTCCTGATTCGAGATCATTTTGCCAATTCAAATAAATAACAGACAACTTATATTGAGCTTTTGCAGATAAAGAATCGTTTTGATGCTTAGATAATAAATCATCTAAATATGATATTGATTCTTCAATTTTATTATCGGACAAAGCTTTATCTGACAATTCAAAATATGTTTCTGCGGATTTCTCACAGGAAACCGTGAATAGTAATGTTAAAATGAGTATTGTAATTTTGTTTTTCATAAGTCCTTTTTCTTGTTTTTGAGCCCGGAAATTAAGGGATTAATTAACTCTTGTCCAAAGGTTTAACAAGCCTTAAACATAAGTTTAGATAATTGGTTCCCATTAAAAAATATATTGTACTCCCAACTGAATTTTAGATTTTGCTGGATCTTCTAATTGTACGGCGTAATCAAGCCTTGCGGGGCCTAATGGGGTTTCAACTGAAATGCCAAACCCATAATCCCAACGAATATTTTCCATCTTAAATAAGGCAAAATCGTCATTAAGAATTCCCCCATCTACAAACAGCATACCACCAAATAATTTATATAGATGAAAACGCCATTCAATATTTGTCATTAAACGATTTGTATGTCCTACAGGGTTCCCCTCGTCATCTGATTCAAATCGGAGAATATCCCACCCGCGTAAACTGGTCGTTCCGCCAAGATAAAATTGTTCATAACTGTAATCCGTCGAACTTGAATCCCAACCCCACATTTTTCCAAACTTCAGTCGATATGCAAACACATTGTTTTTGTTCAAAGAAAAATATTGTTGGAATCCGCCATCTAGCTTGAGATAATCTCGTCCACCACCAAACCAAAACCCTGCTACTTTTGCGCTAATTGTCAAAAAGTGACCCGCACTGGGATTAATCGGATTATTTTTTCTGTCCAATAGCAATGTTCCATTCCACGACCTTTCTTGTAAATTCTCATCACGATCATCTGAAAATTGCTCCCAGACAAATTTGCTTTCGAATTGAGACCGTTGCTCAAAACGATATAGATTTGAAAACGTTAAACCAAACCGATCGATGAATTCATTTCCTTCTTTTTGATAAAGAATAAAAGTTTCATAATATGCAGTTACTTGCGTAGGGATTCTTTTCGTCAAAAACCAATTATTCCCCAGTTTTATATCTGCCCGAATACGAGGACGGATAAATTCTTCTTCCATAGGAACGCCAAACATTAATCTTGTTGAGAAATGTGTTGTGCTTTTTAAAATAGAGCGATTCCGCCACTCTATTTGCGCTCCAACAGCTGAAATTGGCTCCGCACCTTCTGCAAACTTAATGGGTTCATAACCTCCTTCTGAAATCCATTGTCGCCGTTTATATTCTTTAATATCAATCAAAATATTTACTAACGAATCTGTCGATTTTATGCGTTCCGGTTCAAAACTGACAAGAGAGAATACGCCAGCTTCTCGAATCCGTTTTAGAGAAAGATCTAATTCGGATTTTGAATAAAGTGAAAAGGATGTAAACATTAGCTCTCTTAATACCACTGTGGAATCATAATGGGATAAGCCTTTTACAATTGCTTGTTTGATGTAGATGTCAAGTCCTTCTTTTATATCAACGACAACCGTAACAGAATCTTCGATTGCTTCTCCGATATTAATTTCAGTAAAGAGCTTCCCTTTATCTTGATAAGATTCGTGAAGAATAGGTAAGCCCGCATTTAGAAAAACGGGATTATATGCTTCTCCAATAATTAAGCCCAACGACTCGTGAATTTTTTCATCTGAAAACACTTTAGAGCCACGTATAATTACTGATTTTAGGCCGTATTGTTTTCCTTCAACAATTTTATAGTGAATTGATACCCTATCGCCATTAATTGAAAATTTATCAATAACAGCCACTTCCAAAAACCCAAGTGATTGATAATAATTTTTTATGGAAAGGGCATCCAGCTTTAATAATCTCGGATCAAATTCCGGGGTTTTATTTAGGAAGGTAGGTGGTTTTTGCCTTACTAAATAATATATATCTTTATCTTTTACCGATGTGTTCCCAGAAAACTCTATATTTGCAATAATAAAATCCTCTGTCTTGGCATAAACCAATCCCAGAAGGACTATTAGTCCAAGGAAAAATATGTTTTTTATCATAGGGTCTTATTTAATATGCGTAACGATAGCGATATTTTAAATGTAATTTACCCTCTTCATCCATATTTCCCACCACTGAAAAGTAACGGCTTAGTTTATATTCTACACCTACTTTTGATTGGTTTGGATTCCCAAGAGAAAAAGATCTACGATAGGATACATTCAATGATGTTTTGTCCGTCAGGTTCCGTTTTGCTGTAATTTCAAAATCTTCTTTCATGTCAGGATTAATAAGTCCCGCGGTGCCGGAAATATCAATATCATCAACCAAACCTAATTTAGATAGTCCGCTCAATTCTGTCAGATTCTTTTCCAATTGTCCTTCTAAAATAGACCCAAGAAGTGAAAAGGCTTGGTTCCCAAATCCTGTCGATGTGAATTCCTGATCTTCAAATCGTTTTCCCCAAGTCAATAATTCTAAAATATCACTTTCAGAATATCCACTAGATGAGGAAAGTGTTAAGTCTATATCATCCACTAGTCCACCCAGATGTATATCAATTCGCTCATCCGCAACGTCACGATATGCAGAGAGATCTAAAAACGGATTAAATCCTTTGTTGTCAAAAAATACTTGTCCAGATAGGCCTTTAAATTCATCCCTGTAATAAAAAAATGAGCCATTATTCACTGTGACTTCACCACCATAATCAATATCATATTCTCCAATTTGTGACAAACTAATTTCGCCACTTAGTTCTGCCTCGATTTGACTATTTCTAAAAACAACGTCTCCTTTGATAGGAAAGTTGAGTTTATAATCCATTAATATTTCATCAGGAGCCACGGGTTCAGCAGCACCAATATCTGCAAATGAAAATTCTTGAAAGATAACGCCGTCTAAAACCTCAACTGTCCCTGCAACTCTAACTGTATCTTTACCGCTAATGTTGATATCCACATTTCCTAATCCTTTGATATCATAAGGAAGTGTTTCAAAGTATACATCTCTACCTTGAACATTTAATGTATATTTTGGCTCAAAAAAGGATGCTAAATCAATACTACCTGAAACACTTAAATTATCCTTCGTTTTCTGCTCATTCCCTCTTACTGACTTTGCTTTAAATCTGCTCAAAGATAAAATATTATTTGAAATTTTTCCGTAAGCTGAAACATTCGCAATAGGCGCCTTCACCAGCAGAGTAGATATAGATCCGTTCGCAATAGAAATCGTTCCATTTCTTAATATATGATTGCTGGTTCCAGTCAATGACAAATCGATAGCAATATCACCGCGAACTGAATCAACTTCCGATAAGTAGGTGGTCAGAAAATCCATGGTCTTAAACTCACCACTTGCATGAAAATCCAATTGTTCTACAGGAAAGAACGCACCAATCTGAGGGGAAGCATAATTTAAATCTATTGGCAATGATCCTGCGCCAACAATATGGTCATTATTGTAATCCGAGGATAAGGCATCAAATGAAACGCGATCTCCATCAAATTTTCCTTTTGCAATCAATTGACCTAAAGCAATCTTTTCAAATCGAGTATTTTCAATCTGTACATCAAAATTAAAAGGGGATTTTAGAGGATTGCCTGCTAGTTTAATTTCTCCAGTTGCTTTTCCGCCTAAATCAAAAAAGCCAGGAATGAACTTCGTTACCATCGATATTTTCAACTGAGTAAAATTAGCATTTAGGAATATGGGAGCTTTGGAATTGATCCCTGAGTGCAAAGGCAAAATTCCTTCAATATGAAATCCTAAATTATCTTTCCCAATGAAAGTAATATCATCTGCATGAATAAAACCATCTTTCATAAAAAAGGATAAATTCATTTGTTCAAATGGCTCATCTAGATATCTTCCACGCTTTAGAGACAAATCAATATCTATATTCTTTGAATTAGCCCCCAATGTGAACCCAAGTTCACCAAAAATTATTCCACTCGCATTCCACCGAGGATTTTCAATGAATAATGAAAAAAGGTTTGCATCAAAATTAGACATTTTGAAATGACCCTCTATTCTATCGCCAATGGAAATAACGCCCTCCATAATACCATCATCAATATGCAACTCAAAAGGTTGGACGTCTATACTTGAATCTTTAATGGCAATCTTTATTGGTTCAGAATTCAGTAAATAATGGTCATGAAGTGACATTTGAATGCGATCTAAGGTGTAAAATGAATTATTTGAGCTAGAACCAGAAATTTGAATAAAATCTTCTCCATTTTGAAAGTGACAATTTTCCAATATTATTTTCCCATTTTTCAAACTCAAATCGATGGTACCATTTTCGAATTTTTCATCACGCCACACACCTTTTCCAAAAGTAGCGGAGAAGGCACCATTCATCTTTTCTTTTTTATTATCGTATTCTGCTCTCATTTTTAATTGATCTAAGGTGAAATCTTGATATTTAAATTCAGTGAAATCTAAATCTGCGATTACACCCGGCTCTTCAAAAGTACCTCGGATTTTCATTAATCCTGTGGCCGATCCTGATTCAAACGCTTTTGGCCAAAAATTATTAATTAATGATACATCCGCATTCATTAATTCAACAACAATGTCCATTTCTCTAGACTGAATATTCGCTTGGCCTGAAACATTTAAACTTCCCTTTCCAATGGTCACCTTTACAGGATCATCAGCTATCAATAAACTATCTCTCAGTGATACGGTGCCGTTAAATGAAATATCTTTATCTATAAAGATTTCTGTCTCTAAAATTTCAGCTGATACAGATACATTGTTAAGCACCCCATCTATTAAATCACCATCCCAAAGCGCCAATCCTGTGATATTGGTTTGGGGAACATTCCTTAGCCATTGACTCATATCAAATTTGTCAAGGATAAATTGAGAATAAATACGACCATTTTTTTCCAAACCACCACGCATAGCAATTTTAGTTATCCCATCAGAAAGACTAAGGGAATCAACTATCCAATTTCCATTGTTATTTTTAATATCTAAAGCACCAGCCATATTTAAACCTTGCCCATTATTCAAAGTCAATATTCCAACGGTTTTTATAATATTTGATTGGATTGAAATTTCACCATTTAGGATTGAAAACTCAGGGTTTAAAGGAGTCTTTTTAAATATCTTTTCTGGAATGAGTAGAGAATCAATGGCTAAATTTCCTGTAAAGGCAGGGATATTCGGATTCCATGTCGCCGCTCCACGAAAAGGAATAAAGCCTATATTTCCATCTAAATGTACCAAATCTATTTTATTAGGAGATATTTCCACAATAGCTTCAGATAATGCCAATGGAAAGCCTACACTTGATGTATCATCCATATTAAAATCAGAAATTATTATATGGGTAATATTATCGATGTAACCCACCTCTGCTTTGAGTTCAACATTTATCTCCTCCTGCTGTTCATTCAAATTAATCGGAAGCCTACCTGAAAATGAAAAATCCAATATATTGAGTGGAATCGGTTGAATAATGAGTGATGAAGTGTCCTTTTCATTCTCACTCAAAAGGGAAACATCGCTCCCAATAATAGAAATTTTATCGAATGATATTTTCCCCGTTAATAGAGATGTATAATTCAAATTTAGAGCAACTGAATCAAAAACGATATTGTTACCATTATTAAGCAATATTTGAATATTCTTCATGGTAAATGTTTTCATCAAATGACCAGTCATACTCTCAATTGAAATGGTCAATTCATTTGAATTTGCCCATCTTTTATTCACTTGATTTTCAATAATATTATGAAACAACGATGCGCGCAACCCTAGTGACATAATTGTCAAAATCGTCACTACAATTGCTAGGCTATTAATTTTGTTTTTTAAATTCATACGTTGATTTCTATATGAGAAATTAACGACAATAATTGGTCGCTGTTCCATAAACAAAAAAAGCGCCATAAATGGCGCTTTTTTTCCTTGAAAAGTTTACCTAATCTTCTACAACTTCAAAATCAGCATCTTCAATTTCGCTATCATCTTTTTTCTCAGATTTTCTTGAGCTTGCTTCTGCTTCTTGAGCCGCCCCTTCAGGTTCTTTTGATGTCTCATAAAGCTTCGACGCAATTTGATGCCAAGATGAATTTAGACTTTCCATTGCTGTTTTAATATCGTCAAGATTACCAGATTCTTTTGCCGTTTTAAGGGCTTCCATTTTTTCCGTTAATTCTGTTCTATCTTCTTCAGCGATTTTTTCATCGTGCTCTTTGATATTTTTCTCTGTTTCATAGATAAGATTTTCAGCTTGATTCATCGTATCAATTTTCTCACGCTTTTCCTTATCTTCAGATTCATGAGATTTCGCATCAGAAACCATTTTTTCGATTTCTGTATCCGACAATCCACTTGAAGCTTCAATGCGGATATTCTGCTCTTTCCCTGTGGCTTTATCTTTTGCACCAACATTCAAAATACCATTTGCATCAATATCAAACGTCACTTCAATTTGAGGGACACCACGAGGAGACGGCGGAATATCTGCTAAATGAAATCGGCCAATTGTCTTATTGTCCATTGCCATTTCTCTTTCACCTTGAAGAATATGAATTTCCACTGTGGTTTGATTATCAGCTGCCGTACTAAACACTTGAGATTTCTTAGTCGGAATGGTTGTATTTCTTTCAATTAATTTCGTGGAAACAGAACCAAGTGTCTCAATACCAAGTGATAATGGCGTAACATCTAATAAAAGAATATCATCGACATCACCTGCCAAAACACCACCTTGAATCGATGCACCAACCGCCACAACTTCATCAGGATTTACACTTTTGTTTGGCTCCTTGCCAAAAATTTCCTTTACTTGGTCCTGAATTTTTGGAATACGTGTAGACCCACCAACAAGAATAACTTCATCAATATCACTAGCAGATAAGCCTGCATCTTTCAGTGCTTTTGTGCATGGAGAGATTGTCCTTTTAACCAAATCACTGACTAAGTCTTCAAATTTAGCTCTAGTTAATGTCATATTAAGATGCTTCGGACCCGAAGCGTCAGCTGTAACAAAAGGTAAATTGATTTCTGTTTGCTTTGAACTTGATAGTTCTTTTTTAGCCGTTTCAGCTGCTTCCTTTAATCTTTGAAGCGCCATCGGATCTTTTTTCAAATCAATGCCATCACTGCTTTTAAATTCACTTGCAATCCAGTCAATGACTTTTTGATCAAAATCATCTCCACCGAGATGCCCGTCACCATTAGATGCTTTTACATCAAAAACGCCATCACCTAACTCAAGGATAGAAATATCAAATGTTCCGCCACCTAAATCAAAGACAGCAATCATTTCATCTTTTTTCTTATCCAATCCATAAGCTAATGCGGCTGCCGTAGGCTCATTCACAATCCGTCGAACATTTAGACCTGCAATTTTTCCTGCATCCTTTGTGGCTTGTCTCTGAGAATCGTTAAAATAAGCTGGTACGGTAATCACAGCATCAGAAACGCTAGTCCCCAAATGCTCTTCTGCCATTTGTTTTAATTTTTGAAGAACCATTGCAGAAATCTCAGGCGGTGTATAATCTTTCCCTAAAGCTTCTACAGCCACAGCTCCCTTTGCATTTTTCTTAACCTTAAAAGGTGCTTCCTCAATTTCAGTATTAACCTCCTTGAACATACGTCCCATAAATCTTTTAATAGAAAAGATTGTGTTTTCAGGATTTGTTACAGCTTGGCGTTTTGCGGATTGCCCTACAAGTCGTTCATCATCTTTTGTAAACGCAACAATGGATGGGGTTGTTCTTCCACCCTCTGGATTTGTAATAACAGTAGGCTCACCACCTTCCAAAACAGCAACGCATGAATTGGTCGTTCCCAAATCAATTCCAATAATTTTTCCCATTTTTAACTCCTAATCATAAAGTTTTTTAACGAAACATAATCGTTTCACCTCTCATAGGACAAGGAACATACCAATATAACTTATCTGCCTTTATGACATGTCTGCAATATTTTGCGACCTATTCGACAGACTGCAAGATATTAGGACATTGTTTTTTTCTTACTTTTGCTTTGCGTCACTGAAAAAACGAATGCTTTTGATTTTACTGAAACTTTGATTTTATCGCCGGATGCAATTTTATTTTCTAAAATTAGCTCGGAGATTTTATCTTCAAGGGAGAGTTGAATTTCCCTGCGGAGCGGACGGACGCCATATTGCTCATCAAATCCTTTTTTGAGCAATAATTTTTTGGCTGGCACGGACATGAAAAATTGAATATTCTGAGCATGTAAATTTGTAACAAGGTCTTTCAACTGCAAATCAATAATTTTAAGGATACTCTCCTCATCTAGGGATTTAAACACAATTGTTTCATCAATTCGATTGATAAGTTCAGGCGAAAATGTATTTGTTACTTTTTCCATTACTTGCTTTTTAACTTTGTCATAATTTTTCTTACTATTTTGCTCGCCAAAGCCAAAACCTGAGCCATTATATTCTCTTGAGCCCATATTTGAAGTCATAATAATAATCGTATTTTTGAAATCTATTTTTCGTCCTAAACTATCCGTTAAAACGCCCTCATCAAATACCTGTAAGAGAATATTAAATAAATCAAT
>JABHGY010000165.1 GCA_018671775.1 Fidelibacterota bacterium | reverse complement strand
TGTAATTTATAGGGTGAAAAATATCATCCCACCTTTAGCTGTCATTTGTGCGGCCCTTCTGTGGAGTCTGGATGGCTTTCTTCGTCAAGAGCTTCATTCAATCTCTTCATTTTTAATTATTACCATTGAGCATACATTTGGGGCGATTTTATTTTTACCTTTCCTTATTAAGGGTTGGGCTAAGATAAAAAAATTAGATCAACAAGGATGGATTTCCTTATTATGGATTAGTATTTGTGGCGGAATTTTAGGGACATTTTTTTACACAAAGGCATTGAGTTATATTGACGATATAAATTTATCAGTCGTGGTTTTACTCCAAAAATTCCAGCCATTTTTTGCCATTGCTCTTGCGTCTATTATTTTGAAAGAACCTATCACTAAACGCTTTTTAGGTTTAGCTGGCTTGGCAATGATTGGTGGATATCTACTCACATTTGGCGCCAATCCAATTTCTCAATGGAATGATAAAATGATCATCGCCGCATTATTAGCATTATTGGCCGCCTTTAGCTGGGGGAGCTCAACCGTGCTTGGAAAGCATGCCTTAAATCGCTTACCCTTTACCGTGGTGACCGCTTTACGCTTAACATTAACCGCAGCCGTTGCTGGCATTGTTTTGCTCTATACACAAGAAAACCTTAGCACCATTCAAATGACAATGCCCCAATGGAAAGTTTTGCTTATCATTGTTTTTTCTACCGGATCTGTAGCCCTATTTATTTATTATTATGGCTTACAACGCTTACCCGCTTCTCATACCTCTATTTATGAACTATTTTGGCCTATCTCGGCTATGGCCTTTGATTGGGTTTTTAGAGGAAAAACCCTTGAGCCCATTCAGATTGGTGGTGCCATATTATTATTAGGAGCCATCATTTTATTGACTCAAGAAAAAATTATCCGTGACTGAGTTTACCCAAAAAGATCATCATCATAATCTTATTTTAAATCTTTACCATGAATTTACATGGGGATTGGGGATTGCTTTTCATACCGTCTATGCGGTTGTGCCTCTTTTTCTAAAATCTTTAGGAGCGCCAAATCTTGTTATCGTTTCAACCGCCGGGCTTTTTGCTGTTTTAATGGCCATACCACAATTATTTTCTGCATTAATGGGACGAAATATAAAAGATATAAAAATAGTCGCCTTGTTGCTCCACGGCTTGCCCATTTCTGCTGTTTTTATGATGGGAACCATTTATACTTTTCTAACCCCTACTGGCCCAAATGCCTGGATTTATTTTTATATCGGTTTTATTTCTTATGGCTTGGGGATAGGATATCTTTTGCCCGTGTGGGTTGCTTTTATTGAACAATCTACCCTTAAGGAAAAACGGGGACAGTTTCTTGGGCTCTCATTCGCGTTTCATAGTATTGGTGGATTTGTGGGCGGATTTGCTGTGAAGTGGATTTTGGATAGCGCTATTCCTTTCCCTAATAATTTTGGAATTGGTTTTTATATCTTCTTTGTTTCTATTACCATTGGTTCAGCTCTGTTTTTTTGGTTTCGTGTAAAAGAAAGGCCAAATGATATTCCTCATAAAACGGTGAAAGAATTCCTAGCCGATATTAAAGATATTCTCATTGGGCATCGCAATTTCCAAAAATATCTATTAGCGCGAATTTTCTGTGTTGCCACTTTTCCGGCTGTAAGTTTATACGCGGTATATTGCCAAAATAAATTCAATTTTGAAATGAGCGAAGCGGGGATTTTTATTATCATCAATGTTTTTGCAGCAGGAATGGCTTCTTATCTCACTGGAAAAATGGGGGATAAATATGGACATAAATTATCTATGATTTTTTCTTTTATATGCCATTTTATTGCAATGCTTTTAGCCATTTATTCTCAATCCATGCTTTGGGTTTATACCTTGTTCTTTTTTCTAGGGGCTGGACTTGGCTCCTTCATGCCCGCTTCTATGAATCTAATCTATGATTTTTCACAAGACAGAGATACCAAAACATATATGGCGCTTATTGATACAATTTTAGCACCTTTTGTTATCATGTCTATTTTAGGCGCTTCCTTAATTCGAACTCAATTTGGTACGGAAGCTGTCTTTATCAGTGTGGCCATTTTTCTAATTATTGGAATTAGTCTTCTTATTTTCGTGGTAAATGAGCCCCGAACAAAAAAACAAATTAACGGATTTTCTTCTTGATTTTCCACTGATAAGCATGAAAATTCTATCTCAAATTTGATAAATATGTATAAATTTAGTACACAAAAATTACTCATTGTTTTTTTGCTCGGACTTTTTGTAGTCGCTTGCCAAGAAGATCCTGAACGCCACCTCAAGCTAGGTAATTGGTATCTCCAAAAAAACTTAGTGGATGAAGCCATTCTTGAATTCCGAGAAGTATCTCGATTATATCCTCCTGACCTAAATCGGCTCAGTCGCTCGGAGATTCAAGTTTTGAGCAAATCACATTTTAATCTAGCGCTTGCTTATACCAAAAAAGGTTGGTGGAAGTTTGCATTAAAAGAAGCGCAAACTAGTTTTGATATTCAACCAGAAAAAAACAACCACGATCTTATAGAGCTCATCGAAATAAAATTAGCTTCAAACTAAGTTCTATATCGCTTAGTCAAACATTTTACCCTC
>JABHGY010000041.1 GCA_018671775.1 Fidelibacterota bacterium | reverse complement strand
TATATTGCCAAAATGCCGTAGCATGCAATTTGTCTTTTATAAATTAGGATTTGGAGATGGGTCAGAGTATCAATACATTAATACATGACTACATCAACACATACAAGGAATTCAATATGAAACGACTCAATTTAACAGTGGACGAAAATCTATATGAGGATGCCAGAAAAGCATCCTTTATCACTCGGCGCCCTATATCTGAAATTCTCCGAGAAGCTATGAGAGAATGGTTTATGAATCATTCTTTGGGTGAAAAAGGCGAATTATTATTAAGGCAGGACGATGAAACTGAAATACTGAACATACTCAATGAAGATAATTTTGAAGATTTATCAATTGTAAAAGAAGAATTGGAAATCCATTCTTGATTTATTTACTTAGCAAACAGGCAAAGAAATATTTAAAGTCCATTCAACCAAGAATTGCAGGAAAACTTATAGAAGCTATTGAGAAATTACCTGCTGGAAAAGTCAAACCAATAAAAGGGGAAAAAACACCGCCTTTGTTTAGACTTAGAGTTGGAAAATACAGGGTTATTTTTCTAAAGTCTAATCAACAAATACGGGTGGTCAAAATTGATACTCGAGGGGATGTATATAAGAGTATTTAAGTATTTAAAGAAATAAGTGTTTACGTGGTAAAGAGTGTTTGAGTGTTCATGTGTTGGGGGTTTCGGGTGTTAAAGAAAAAGTGAAAGAGTATATCCAACATGGATCCTTTCAAAGGTTCTCTTTACGATTTTTCTAAATGTGGCAATTGGAAAAACCTTTTAAAGGTTGAGATGATCAACTTTATTTCGACTTCTTACCGAATTAAGATTTATTTATAGTTTATGACTTTTACACTTGCGAACCTTTTAAAGGTTGGGACTTACTTTAAAGTATACCATTTTAAAGGTTAAACTCGGATATCAAAAAAATACTGGTTATTGTTTTACTTTTTAATATGGAAGATATGATATATTTTAAATGTTTCATGATATAGCTCAGGAAATGGACAAATTATACATACATTTTAATATTATTCCTTTGGAATAGGACACTAATATTAAACTTAAGTCTTTGGATAGTAACTGTTTTTATAATATTATATCCTTGGTATTTAGCAGAATTGACTTTAATATGTCTTCCAATATTATGATATTAAAGAGAGATAAACTAAATCAACTCATTCAATGGCGCACAGCTGAGATCAGAAAACCCTTAATCGTTCGAGGGGCGAGACAGGTCGGAAAAACATCACTGGTGAGAGAATTTGCAAAAAGTTTTTCAAGCTTCGTTGAAATCAATTTTGAAAAGCAACCCCAGTTTTCTGGAATATTTAAACTCGATTTAGATCCCAAACGGATTCTGTCGGAATTAAGTTTAGCCACCGGAAAAAAGATACAACCGGGGGAAACATTATTATTTTTTGACGAAATTCAACAATCACCTGAAGCCTATAAATCATTAAGATATTTTTATGAAGATCTACCACAATACCATTTAATTGCAGCTGGCTCATTACTCGGTTTTTTAATCGAAAAAGTATCCACAGGCGTCGGTAGAGTATCTTACCTTGATTTATATCCATTGAGGTTTGGTGAGTATCTGGATGCAATGGGCGCATCACTTTTAAGACAAAAGATATTAAACCTTGATTTGGATACACCTTTATTAGAGATTCATCACCATAAGTTACTTCAATTGGTTAAATCCTATATGTTAATTGGTGGAATGCCGGCAGTGGTATCTGCTTTTGTTGAGAAACAGGATTACCTTATTTGCCAAAGAATTCAGGATGAATTAATCAAATCTTTTTCAGATGATTTTGTAAAATATGCAAAAATTTCTGAAACACCTTATCTCAATAAAGTGTTTTCATCTATCCCCGGGCAAATCGGTAAAAAATTTATATATAGTCGAGTTGATCGCTCTATCCGGAGTCATCATTTTTCCAAATCTTTAAATTTACTCGAAACCGCCGGCATTGTTTATAAGGTCTATCAGTCCAAAGCAAGTGGACTCCCTTTGCAATCTCAAATCAAATCATCCGCGTTTAAAGTTATTTTCTTTGATATTGGTTTATTACAACGATTGATGAAAATAAATTTAGAG
Organism: Fidelibacterota bacterium; assembly: GCA_018671775.1. GTDB lineage: Bacteria > Fidelibacterota > Marinisomatia > Marinisomatales > UBA1611 > JABHGY01. Next base: position 20,244 of record JABHGY010000041.1, on the reverse strand, counting down.
ATGTGGGTATCATCAGACAACATTGAAACTGCATATAAAGGAGCTATTGCGGAGCAGTTTGTAGGTCAAGAATTAGCAACACTGACAGAAGCGAGTAAATTGAATAATCTCGTTTATTGGCATCGAGAAGAAAGAAACAGTTCTGCAGAAGTAGATTATATTTTAGATATAAACAGGGATGTCATACCTGTGGAAGTCAAAAGTAATATTCAAGGTGGAATGAAAAGTATGGCATTATTTCTAAAAGAAAAAAGAAAATCTCTTGGAATCAAAATTTCGAAATATCCTTTTTCCTATTCCAAGAATATCAGAACCATTCCATTTTATGCTATTGAAAAAATATTTCATCATGATTTTTAGCCAACAAATAATATTAAACTGGCGGTGGATATTAATCGTAAGAATCAGACTTATGAGTCGAATCTGATATTATGTATATTTTTTTTTGTAAATTCAACTATGAATATCCTCCTTATTGAGCCTTATTGGACCGGTTCTCATGCACAATGGGCTGAAGGTTTCGCAAAACATAGTCGCCATGATGTGCGTTTTTTAAATTTAAAAGGACAATTTTGGAAATGGCGAATGCACGGAGGCGCTGTTACTTTAGCCCGAAAATTCAATGCGATGGATTGGCGTCCAGATCTAATCCTTGCCACTGATATGTTGGACTTAACAAGCTTTCTTGCTTTAACAAAAAATAAATTTCACGGAATCCCCACCGCCATTTATTTCCACGAAAATCAAATTTCTTATCCCTGGTCTCCCACCGATAGAGACATTCAAAATAAACGAGATTCCCATTATGGGTTTATCAACTTTACCTCCGCCCTCGCTGCGGATACGGTATTTTTTAATTCTGAATTTCACATGGATTCTTTTCTGCAAGCCCTCCCCCCATTTCTTCGTCAATTTCCAGATCATCAAGAATTGGATGCGGTGGATTTGATTCAAGCAAAAAGCCGATTGCTCCATTTAGGATTGGATTTGCAAAAATTTGATGTACACAAAACATCTCATGGAAATACCCCATTGATTCTGTGGAATCATCGTTGGGAATATGATAAAAATCCTGATAGCTTTTTCTCGGTTTTACGCAAAGTGAAAGAAGATGGATTTGATTTTCAACTGGCTGTTTTAGGCGAGAATTTTAGTCAATTCCCTGAAATCTTTTTGGAAGCAGAAAAATTATTCGAATCTCAAATTGTCCAATGGGGTTTTTCAGATTCTTTTGCTGATTATGCGCACTGGCTTTGGAAAGCAGATATTATACCTGTGACATCCAATCAAGAGTTTTTTGGTGCCAGTGTTATGGAAGCTATGTATTGCGACACTTGGCCACTTTTACCTAATAGATTGACTTATCCGGAGTTGCTTTCACCGGATCAGCATGGCGAACATTTATACGAAAATGAAGATGATTTAAAACGAAAACTAATTGAAGCTATCCAAAATATCGATCAAGTTCGAGCCACCCATTTTCATCCAATTGCCAAACCATTTGATTGGGAAAGTATGGTTAAAATGTATGATAATGCTATGGAACAAGTTTAGTGAGCGGAAAGTGGAAAGTCTATAAAGTTTTTATGAAACCTGAGAGTATTTTTGAAATTTCTACACTTAACTTGTATAATTGCTGAAATTCTTTTTCTGAAATTTTCTTTAAATCATTTGCTAAGTATAACATTGACCTAACTTCGCCGCATGAACCTTTAGCTATATATAAATACTGCCTAAACTCTTTATTAGATTTTCTTTCAAAGCCTTCAGCAATATTATTCATGACCGAAACACTTGCTCGTTGGATTTGATCTTTAAAACCGAAATCTTTACTATCAGAAAATAACTGGTAAATTTCGACAGTCATTATTTTTGCTTTTTGCCAAGCAATAATATCTTCAAAACTGTTTATTTTCATTTGAAACCCAAATTACAGACTTTCGACTTTACAGACTTTCAACTTTAGAGACTTTACAAACTTTCAATTTTAGAGACTTTACAAACTCTATAAGGTTAAGGAGAACGCCTTCACTAAGATTCCCGGACAAACGGTTCCACCCAAATCTCTTCCGCCATACGTTCCAATTTCAGGAATGATTTTTGTTTGATCGCCAACGGCTTCTAATTCTGTGCCAAAATAGCGATAAAACGTATCATCAAATCGCATGGTTTCAATGGGAGCGACTAATTCTCCATTTTTGACTTTAAAACAGGCGTAACGGGTTAAGCCGGTTACACGACCGCCTGCATTATCGCTCCAATTTAGATAATGGATATTGGACAGAAATAATCCATCACCAATGGTCTCGACGACCGACGAAGCATTTATGTTACCAGAAGCCATTTTGGGTGCACGCAAATATTCTCCTGAATCAGCAAAATTAGATTCAAGATTAAATTCTGAAGCTGTTCGTGAACTGACTAATGTTTGTCTTAATTTTCCATCTTCAATTAAATTTAATTTTGGATTTGCTACTTCTCCGATACTATTAAATTTGGGGACAAGTCCTGTATTAAAATCTTCTGATACAGAAAATTGAGGAGACAAGACAACACCCTCATGACGCATTTTTCCAAAACTACTACTTCCTCGCTGAATCGCACCTTCGCTAATACCATTCCAAGAAAACATGCCTAATAAGTCAGAAACAGCAGCCGGCTCAAACCAAGTGCGATAATCACCTGGCTTTACTTTTACTGCTTTTTGTTCCATTAATTTCAATTTATGCAAGCTATCAGCAATATTTTTTTCATAATCAGCTTGATACCAATCTCGCCCTGAAAAAGTCCCTTTTACCATTTGATGATTGGAGGAAACAAGAGAATAATCTAAAGAAAAAGAATCAGTCTCAAACCAATGAAACTGTCCTAAAGAATTGGCATTCCCACGATAAATTTTTCCGCTAGCCCAAATCCCGACCAAATCAGCATCGCCCATCGCTGGCACCAAGGCATCAATAGCATGATCAAAAGGCAAACCATTCGCCGTTTGAATTTCCTCGCTAGATGGCACTCCTTTGGGCATCACAATGTAAGGATCTTCCGGAACTTGGATAATCTCTGCCCGAAGACTGGCAAGTGCCATTAAGGCTTGATTTTGATCTGTCTCTTTTTGGCCCGATAAAGTAATTCCACCAGAAACGGTGCGTCCATTATGAATCATTTTCAGACCTAAATCCATATCATCCACAAGGCCAGTCTGACGAATTTTTGCTTGATTCAAACGAATAAATTGACTGCTTTCCCCACTAAAAGATAGAGATAAAGTTTCGTTCTCATTTAAAGCATCGAACAAACGGCTCGAAATTGATTTAAAGTAAGCTTTCATGGTTTACGCACCTCCAAAGACTTGAATGTTTTCAAATAGACATAAAGGAGAAGCATGTCCGACGCGGATTACTTGATTTGGTTCTCCTTTTCCACAATTGGGTGTGCCATAAATACCAAATGTATCTTGATTACCCACCATTTTTAAGCTATTCCAAAATGGATTGGAAATGCCTCGATAATTTGGATTTTTGACTGTTTTTGTCAATTTTCCATTTTCAATCAGTTTGCCATACTCACAGCCAAATTGAAATTTATTTCGATAATCATCGATAGACCATGAACGATTACTTTCCATGTAAACGCCCTTTTCCACTGAAGCAATCATTTCATCTCGACTTGCATCACCCGGTTCAAGATTCAAATTTGCCATGCGATCAATCGGCGCTCGATTCCAATTACTGGCTCTAAAATTAGCAACGCCTTCTACACCCGAACGCATTTGGCTTTCCATACCTCCAAGGCCTCGAAGTAATTTCCCCTCTTTGATAATAAATTGGCGTTCTGCTTTTAATCCACCATCATCAAATCCGTAAGATGCAAACTCGCCAGAAACGGTAGGATCAAAGGTAATGTTCATGTGTTCGGAGCCATATTGTAATTTTCCAAAATCTTCTAATTTTACAAAGCTCCAGCCAGCATAATTCCGTTCATCACCCAAAATACGGTCCACTTCTAAGGCGTGCCCCACACTTTCATGAATTTGTAACATCATTTGGTCTGGCGCAATGAGGGCATCCATTTCGCCACTAGGGCATTCGTCTGCATCCAAAAGTTCTATGGCTTCGCTGCCTATTTGAGTCGCTTTTCCAATCAAATCAATTTGGTCAAAATACTCCAAGCCAATTTGCTTACAATTGCCACGCATTCCGCCAAAAGTCCGGGTTTGCTGATTGGTGCCATCAACAGCCGTTGCGGACATATCTGCTTCTAAGAGTAGAAAATCTTGCGTGATGTCACTTCCGTTTGAGCTAACAAATTTAAATTGAGTTTCAATAATTTGAAAAATTGAGCTAGCACTCACAATCTTGTCTGAAACTTTTAAAGCCTCGTTCATTTTTAAAAGCATTTCATTCATTTCGCCAGGAGAAAGTGTATCGCTATTTTTCACAAAAGGAGATTGGTATTTACCTTGAAAAGCGGGTCTTACCGCTTCCGTGAACGAAACTAAGGCATGTTTTGATGCCAATTTTGCTTGCATATAGGCTTTTTGTGCTGCATCTGAAATGCCTTGCTTTGAAATATTTGATGTACCAAAATAGCCAAACTGTCCATTGACTAAGACCTCCACCATTACGCCTTGCGTTGTATAAGTGCCATTGGCAACGGGCACGCCATCTCGAATCATACGAGGCGTTACTTTTTCGTACACTTCTCTGAGTCCGACCCAATCGGCAGAAACATCGACCGCACTTAATAATTGTTTTAAATCAATTTCAATTTTGTTCATTTTTTATCTTTCTCGTATTGTTGAAATAATTCTGGATTTTCATTCATGGCTTGCGTTACTTTTTCAAAAGCGTTAATCACATCTTGAATGTCGTCTTTAGTCCCTAACAAATGATTTTGACGTAGCCAGATGGATTCTTCATTCGCAAATTTTTCTGTGTTTGGAAAATTGAGATTTCCATAATCATATCCTTTTAGCCAGGGATATTCATCCGTATTCGTGATAAATAATTGTTCACGATACAATGGCGTATATCCTTGATAAGTAAAAATACCTTCCGCTTGCATGGCTGCAAAAAAAGTTTCTCTGGTGATGCCATGAAATTCCGATTTATCGTATCGATTGATAATAATATGATTTGCGGATTGTGTCACTTTTGCCAATATTTTTTGAGGTGTAATACCAGGAATCTCATTGAGTGCCTTATCTAAAATAGCTCGGTTCTGATTCCGTGTTTCAATTTCTGAGGGTAACGTTTCTAATTGAGATAATAGCATACTCGCCTGAAAGGATGAGAGACGGAAATTGCCACCCAAGAATGAATGCTCATACCACTTTCCTCCCTTTACGCGGCCGCAATTGTGATAAGAAAAACACGCATCAGCAAAAGCTTCATCATTCGTTATGATTGCACCTCCTTCTCCAGCCGACATATTTTTCGAGGTTTGAAAACTGAACATGCCTCCCAAACCGAGTGCGCCTACTTTTTTTCCATCCCATTCCGCGCCATGGGCTTGTGCAGCATCTTCGATTACAGCAATTCCGTGTTTTTTCCCAATGGCTAAAATTGCATCCAAATCTGCTGGATTTCCCCCGATATGAACGGGCATAATAACTTTTGTTTTTTCCGTAATGGCATCTTCAATCAAATTGGCATCCATATTGGCGGTCTCGATATCAATATCAACAAAAACAGGGACACCGTTTGCCATGAGAACGGCAGACGCTGTGGCGATAAAAGTATAAGCAGGAACAATCACTTCGTCCCCAGCTTTGACGCCAGCTGCTTTTAATGCGACCCAAAGTCCCGCCGTGCCCGAATTGGCGGTAATACAATGTTTCGCTTCTTGAAAATCAGAAAAGGCAGAGCAAAACTCACGATTAACTTGGCTTCCAACACCCCAACCATCATTGTTTAAAGTAGACATTAAATGAGATTCCATTTTTGTCGTTGGTCTTGGCCAAGATGAAAATGGTTCTGTCCGAATAGGGTTTCCCCCAAATAACGCTAATGAATTCATTTCGATGATTTCTCCCATATTTAAGGTATGAAATTAGCGAATATCATTTCTCAATCCAACGGGAGGAATACTAAGAAAAATGAGATTTTCCCTAATTCTTATACGTATCACTCAGTTCTTTACGCCTATGTGGCATATCATAAATCTAAATGATTGCTCGTTTACGCCATATATTCAGATGCCTATGGCAATATTACCTTATCTTGACTTTGGCAGAACTTTTGAGCTAAGAAAGTGAAAGTTTTTAAAAAAATAAAAAGAAAAGGAGTCAATCATGACTTTAGTAAAATGGAAACCAAGAACAGAACTCACAAACTCATTCGATCAAATGTTTAATCATTTTTTTGATAATGATTATGGCGTATCACTTAATCACTGGGCACCTTCAGTTGATGTAGAGGAAAACGATAAAATATTCTCTCTTCATGCAGATATTCCTGGACTATCAAAAAAAGATGTGTCCCTGGAAATCCATGATGGTGTGCTTAGCATTAAAGGAGAACGGAAAGATAAATCTGAAATTGAAAACGATACTTTTCATGTCAGAGAAAGACAGAGTGGTGCTTTTTGTCGGAGCTTCCGATTACCTGAAAATGTGGAAGAAGACAAAATCAATGCAAAATTCAAAAATGGTGTTTTGACAATCGAATTGCCAAAATCTGAAATTGTCCAGCCCGAAACACGGACGATCAAAATCAGTTAATTCAAAAAGTAATCAATAATAAAAAAGGCTCTTTCGAGCCTTTTTTTTATACGTGTGATAAAAATTGTTTTAAGGTTTTTTCCACCGATTCATCCTTTAAGGGTGAGTAATTATTCGTAGCAATGGTCCTTGGCATAACAAGCATTCCAAGATACTCTAATTGCGTTCGAAAAGAAGCCAAAAATCGTGTCGCTGGACCACCACTAAAAGTAGCGATGAGGCAGGCTTTTCCATTGAAAGCATCACGCCAGTTGTCCGTTCCTGTCGAAATCCAGGTAATAGCATTCGTCAAAATAGGCGTAAGCCCTCCATTATACTCTGGAGAACAAAAAATGAATCCATCCGCCTTTACAAAATGCTGGGTTAACTTTTCGATTGTCGCCGAAGAGGCCTTGACACCCGGCTTAAATAATGGCAATTCAAAGTCTTCTAAATTTAAAATTTTAGGTGAGATATTGAATGTTTCTAATTTATCGTTGAGTGTTTTTGCTAAGGTAAAATTATTTCCAGAGGTGGAAGATATAATGAGTATATTTTCAGCCATTAGACAACAACACCACCGTCCACATTCAAGGTATGCCCATTGATATAAGACGCTTCATCGCTGGCTAAAAAGCAGTACGCGTTGGCAATATCTACCGATTCTCCCCATCGTTTGAGTGGGACTTTTTCTCCCATCATGCTAATAATTTTTTCAGGCATGCCAGCTGTCATCTCCGTCTTGATAAATCCGGGAGCAACCGCATTCACACGAATGCCATCTTTGGCTAATTCTCTTGCCCAAACCTTTGTCATTCCAATCACACCCGTTTTGGTTGCTACATAATTGGTTTGTCCAAAATTACCGTAATGCGCCACCACAGAAGAAGCATTCAAAATCACACCCGATTGCTGTTCTTTCATCAGTTTAGCTGCAAATCGTGTGCAAAGATAAACGCCTTTTAAGTTCACATTAATAACCTTCTCAAATTGTTCAAGCTCCATTTTTGCTAAAGTAGAATCCATCAAAATTCCTGCATTATTCACGAGAATATCCACACGCCCAAATTGTTTTTTTATGGATGCGAACATTGCTTTAACACTCGATTCTTGACTTACGTCAACTTGAATAAAATGAGCATTATCGCCTAAAGCATCAGCCGAATCTTGTCCACTTTTTTCATCAAATTCTGCGAGTATGACAATCGCGCCTTCTGTGATAAATTTTTCTGCAGTTGCACGCCCAATACCACGACCCGCTCCTGTGATAATAGCTATTTTTTGATTCAATCTTTTTTCCATATCACCCACTCCTACGCTGATTTCCGTTTATGATGATAATTTGGCTCTTTTCCCTTTAGAACAAAATCTTCTGTAATTACGACTTTTTCAATCGTTTCCATTTCAGGGATGTGAAACATCAAATCTAGTAACATTTCTTCCATCACAGATCGGAGTGCACGAGCTCCCGCTTTTCGTTCTATAGCATTTTTAACAACTGCTTTTAAAGCCTTTGCTTCAAATTCTAATGTTATCCCTTCAAGGAAAAATAATTTTTTATATTGTTTGACTAAGGCATTTTTCGGATTCAATAATATCTGTAACAATTCATCCTCACTCAATTCCTTCAGCGAGGTAACAACGGGCAATCGTCCTACCAATTCTGGAATCATGCCAAATGCAATCAAATCTTCCGGTCGCACTTCATTAATACCTGGCGTCTGGATAAGGGTTTCTGATTTCTTTTCACTGTACTTAAAACCCAATTCATTCTTGCCTGATCTCTTTTCAATAATCTCATCCAATCCAGAAAAAGACCCGCCACAAATAAAAAGAATATTTTTTGTATCTACGTGAATCAAATTTTGTTCAGGATGCTTTCGACCCCCTTTGGGTGGCACAGAACTAATCGTTCCTTCTAAAATCTTGAGTAACGCTTGCTGAACCCCTTCTCCTGATACATCTCGGGTAATAGAAGCATTAGAACCTCGTCTGCCAATTTTATCAATTTCGTCAATATAGATAATACCTTTTTCTGCCAATGGCACATTATACTCAGCCACTTGAAGAAGACGAACCAAGATGTTCTCTACATCTTCTCCCACATACCCCGCTTCTGTGAGTGTAGTGGCATCCGCAATGGCAAAAGGAACAGATAGTGTTCGTGCTAAGGTTTGGGCCAATAAAGTTTTTCCCGTTCCTGTTGGACCAATCATGAGAATATTACTTTTATCAATTTCAATGTCGCTAGAATAAGCATGATGGACAATCCGTTTATAATGATTGTAAACCGCCACAGCAATTGCTTTTTTGGCTTGATCCTGCCCCACAATATATGTATCCAGGAATTTTTTTAATTTGAGTGGCTTTTGAAGCGTTATCTGCTTTTTCTCTTCTGGCGGGGTTTCCTGTAAATCAGGATTATATTCATCACGACGGATATTACCTTCTGGCATGTCTATTTCCTTGTTTTTAAAATGGTATCAATAATACCATATTTTTTTGCTTCATTCGTATTCATGAAAAAATTTCGGTCTGAATCTTTTTCAATTTTCTTAAGGGCTTGGCCTGTATTTTTCGCCAAAATTTTATTTAATTCAGATTTGATTCGCATAATTTCATCTGCTTGAATTTTAATATCGATCGCTTGCCCTTCTGCGCCCCCCAAAGGCTGATGAATCATAATCCGTGAGTTTGGCAAAGCAGACCGTTTTCCTTTTTCGCCTCCCGCTAAGAGAAATGCACCCATGCTTGCTGCTTGCCCCATACAAATCGTTGCCACATCTGGTTTAATGTAGTTCATGGTATCATAGATGCCCATACCAGAAGAAATCACACCACCAGGAGAATTGATGTAAAGAGAAATATCTTTTTCAGAATCTTCTGCTTCCAAAAATAATAATTGAGCAATAATCAAGGAAGATACATTATCATCTATTGGCGTTCCTAAAAAAATAATCCGTTCCTTCAATAATCGAGAATAAATATCAAAAGCACGTTCTGAGCGTCCCGTTTGCTCAACAACCATTGGCACGAGTTGGCTAAGTATTTTATCCATATCCATCATGATGATGCTCCTTCTCCACGAAGTGTTTTAGTTGCGACTTTTACTTCTTTTACTTTAGTGTAATTTTCTAAAACAGCTAAAATTTTCTTTTCCATTAAATCGTCTTCCAAATGGCGTATATTACTTGGTTTTTTATAAAATTTACGGATTTCTTTTTCACTTTGTGGCGATTTCTCCACCAATTCATCCACTTTTGCTTCCGCTTCTTTAGCATCAATACTTAATTCTTCTTGCCGCATTAAGGCTTTCCGAACTAAATACCATTTAAGATTTCGTTCCGCCAGAGGGCGATAAGTTTCTTTGACTTTTTCTTCATCTAAAGGCTCACCGTTATTTTGCTTTTTCACATCCTCCACAAGATTACCTAAATAGGACTCAACCATACTGGGTGGACATGCTGGATCTGTCTTTTCGATAAAAGTATCTGTGATATCCCGCTCATAAGCTTCCATGGAACGTTCTGCGAAATTTTCATCGATTTTTTCTGTAATATTTTTGCGAAAAGCTTCCTCATCCTTGCTATCTGGATCCACTAATTTGATAAAGTTCATATCCAAATCGGGCAAGACTTCTCTCTCCACATTTTTTACCGTTAAATCATATTCGCCTGTTTTACCCTCTTTATTTTCAGGGATGGTCATGCGTGCCGTTCCGCCAGATTTTAGTCCAATGAGTTTGTCTTTTTGGTCGTCTGTAAATGATCCATGTCCCACTTTAAGGTATTGATCTTCAAATTTCTTTCCAATGATGGCTACACCACTTTCATCTAATTTTTGAAGGTCACAAATGATAAAATCTCCCTCAACAGCTCCCTCTTCCACCGTTTCTATTCGGGCTTTAGACTTTTTAAGTTGAGCAATCGCATCTTTCAAATCTTGTTCATCCGAAACATAAGTCGTTTTTTGAACTTTTAACATATTTTTCTTCATTTTAGGAAGATCAATTTCTGGCTCGATTTCAAAAATAGCCACAAAAGAAAAATGAGCTTCGTAATGAAAATGTACATCTTTGATTTCTGCTTGATTGACAGGCATTAAATTTTCTTCTTGTAATGCCATCGCATAATATTTTTGAAAATTATCTTCCATGAATTCCGCTTCAATATTCGGTTTATATTGAGCTAATAATTTATCTTTTGGCATCTTTCCAGGACGGAATCCTGGCGTTTTCACTTTCTTATTGAAAGCTTTCATGGATGCATTAAAATCGGATTCTAATTCCTCCCAAGGAATATCGATACTGAATTCTCGGGTAAAGGCATTTACTTCTTTGATATCTATTTTCACTTTTTCTCCAAATGGTTCATAATATATTTGTCTAAATTGATGTGACTCTCCACAAAATTAGACTTTGAATTTATAGAAGATTTCGGGAATTCGAAATTGGAAAATGAGGGGTAATCTCAAGCGTTAAAATGACAGGATTAATTTACATACATCCCAATGTCCAACCCACCGAGATACATAAAAATCATGCCCATCATCTGAATCACATGAAATAGATCGTTATGATTAAAATGTTCATGAATAGAAAATTCACTGGCTTGGACACCAGCCCCTGCCAAAGACACCAAAACGCCCACGGCGACATAAGCGGAACCCATTGAATATCCGATTGAAAATTGATAAAGCATTTCCAGCATGATGAAAATCATCAAGGGAAAATAATATCGAATTGCTATGATAAAACGATCATCTCTAAATACGTAAACCATATATACAATTATGGAGACAATAAGAATCCAACGGACCAGATCAAATACAGATGGAGATAATATAAATATGGCGGTTCCCATGGCAAAGAACCATCCCGAAAGCCCGATAAAAAGCATGGTCCCTTTCCATAATATATTTTTTATCAGGGTAGTAAAATGTGGACCAAAGCCATGGCTCGTTGCACCAAAAAATGCCCCTAAACCCGTGACAATAAATCCCCAAGCCCAATAAAAATGAAAATCAAAACCACGTTCACCGTAAATTAAAAGAAGATGGTAGCCAAAGACGAAACCCATCAAAGCCAAAATCAAATCGGTGATCACCGTTGTGGGTTCGTACACTTTTGGAATTTTCATTATTGATTTGTAGAAGGATTCATAATTTCATTGATAAGCATATAAATATCTATAAAACCATGATTCCCATCTTCGCTCACATCCGCAACCGACTCAGCACATAAACCAGGAGAATCATCAAATAAGATGTAGTCCACCAAAAGTAATACATCCGTAATGTCCAAATTCAAATCATGATCTAAATCGCCCAAAATCCATTCATTACATGCATCGGTAGGAAGGGCTAAAAATTCATAATATCCACCGATAGGACATTTTTCAATCTTCCCTGTTTGATCTTGAGCTTCAATGTAATATTGGATAGTTGTGGTAGAGCTTAGTGGCGGAATATAGGTAAATCGATAATCTAGATCTTCAGGGACATCATTGCCAAACATGGGCAGAATTGACCAAGTATCATCGTTTTCCCCTTTCCAAAATGTTTTTACCGAATCTTCCACTAATCCAGATTCGCTTAGCGCGTCGATTTCCGCTTCTATCAAATATCCTTGTGTTTCAGATTCTGTTGAATCATCCATAGGATTATGAAAAATCTGAATCATCTCCAAATCGGGAATTCCTTTAATTCGACAGTGAAGCGCATCCGTTGATTCCCACGAGCCGGTAAAACTCAAAATTTCATATCCAGGCATGGCTTCTTGATAAGATGCAATCGCCTCATCATCCCACTGACTATTTGTAACCGGCACCAAGACTTTTTCATTCAAAATAAGTGAATTCGTATAAGGCTCATTATTGGGTGTCCAAATTCTTGCAATCTCCCAAGGCTCGCCCCAAACATTCATGCTAGTTTCAAAATATGTTACGCTTGCCTCGATTTCATCATATTGTGCATGAGATTCCGGCACTTCCCGAATCATCACTTTTCCAGGTGAAAGGTATTTCGCCCAAGTGTCAATATGATCGATATAAGTATCCGTTGGGTCGTCCAATAAATGATACGAATCAATTCCATAATAAGATTGAAATAGGGTCTCAATTTGTTCCTCGCTTAAATCTGGATTTTCTTCCACCACCAATAAAGTTGATGCGGAAATCCCCATGCCATCTGTCATATAATTCCCGCCAGCATGAATCACATCCGAAGCGAAATAGGGAGTGCCAAGTAAGGTGGACATTTTAGTCGGCGCATCATTATCATTTGGGCGTGGACGATTATAGGTAAAGTCAACCACAGACACATCACGATTTCCGTCCACAACCCACCATGGGCCATAATCTCGCGTCCAATAAGAGTCTGTATTTCCCAAGACAAATTCTACATTTTCCATATTCACATTTCCACTCACCATTGTGGATTGAGCTGAAGATTGCTGTCCTGAACTCACCAAACAATAGACAATCACATCTTCCGCCATTTCTCGAATCAAATCTGTGGAAATCCCAAAAGGATAGCGAATCAAAATGCCAGACATACGCTCGTATTCTGCGATATTGCGAATGGGTAAAGGAGGCGGGTCTGTGCTTCTTCCCATTTGATTGATTTCATGGATTCGACTTTGCTCTTCAGCTGTCAATCCAATGGGTAATTCCTTCTGGTAAATGTCCGATGCAATAAGCATGGAATAAATTGTAATGAGGAATAATATTTTTTTCATATCGCGATTTGATTAGTTGTCAAAATGCCATTCCACGCCGATTGTCATTTGTCGTCCAAAGGCTGGAAAACCGTCATGAAATGTATAACGATAACTTTGATTTTCAGCATCAAAAAAGGCCAATAAGTTTTTCATGGTGTATCGAATTGTAAATGTGGAAACGATGGCTTCGATCTCAAAATTCAAAAGCCATATATCATTCAAATTTTCTGGAGAAAGATTCTGTCTCATTTCTCCCGATAAATAATCGAATTGAAATGCATCAGAGCGATTCAGCCATCCATTGACAGACAAAGAAAATCGAAAATCCATAGTCTCAGAGAAAATCCAATTTTGTCCCGAAATGGACGCTTTAATTTTTTGTCCCGCTCCATCGTTCAAAAAAGTCACAGAATCCACAGCGGTGATACTTCCATCAAAAGCGAATGTTCTCCACAATTTAATATTTGACGAAATCGTATAATAATTGAATGTATTAAATTGATTTTCAAAAGACGTTTCGTTACTGAGCCATCGATTTGAAGCTTGGTTTCCAAACTCAGAAAAAAGGGAAATTTGTTTGCTTAGATACGACAATTGAATTCGCTTCTTTTTCCATGTTTCCATGAAATTATTTTTCCCAGACCACAGTGTAATTTGCCTCGGAACCATTGTTTTGGATATTTCTCCAATCAAATGAAATTGGGAGAATTGATGCTCATATTTTAAATCATAAATTGCTTCTCTATCGCTAAATGGAGATTGGACAAATCCCGATTTAAGCGACAATCCTTTCACCTTAATTTCATCATAGATTTCTTGCCATTCCTGAATTTTTGTGGTGGAATCCATAAAAGAACGGGCATGATGCTTCATGCCAAAAAAATATTGAATGTCCCATTTGTAATTTCGCGATAATTCAAGAGAGATTCGATTCCGATTGAGAAAATGATTTCCTGAAAATCCAAATTGACTGTGTTTTAGTTTTCGTTGATTTTGAAATTGGTTGAAAGACAAAGATACCGATGTTTTCTCTCCAGATTTTTTCCAGTGGAGAGCAGACAAAATCATAGCCGATGTGAGCTCGCCTAAACTCGCTGAATCTGGAATGCCATTATGAGTTACAAATTGCCCGAAGCCAGCCCACAGAGATTGTCTTTCATCTTTCGATTGATATTGAATGCCATACGATTGCTGGGTTGGGCGACTCGATCCCCCTTCAATGGCGTATTGATTTATGTGTCCAGGAAATGACCTTTTGTAAGCATTGAGGGAGATTTTACGCTTTTCGCCTAAAGTGTTTAATCCCAAATCCAAAGCATCATAATTATAATCTCCTTGTTCATAGTTAAACCAAGAATCTACAAGAACCGTATCCGCTAAAGTATCAGAAAATGTGGCTTGTCTCCCTTTCTGAATCCACGGACCGTATCGAGCAGGATAATGAGCAAATGTGCCGTCAAATAAAAATGGACCAGATTCCCAATCTTGATTCCATATTGCTCTCCCGTCTTCCGATGCTAATCCATAATGTCCACCCAAATCTATGGGCGTTATCCACGTTTCTCCAGCACAGAGAAATGAAGAAATGAGCAGAATCCAAAATTTCATGAGATACGTAAATATTTGGGGACAACGATTGAAAATATCAGCATATTTGAAGCTTGATGAACAAGCGTAAATAATAGTCCAGATACAATATACCCTATCGTTTGTTTGATGCCATAACCTACAGAAATGGGATAAGCAATGCTGGTTGAAATATCATAAATCAATGCACAAACTAGGCCAGAAAAACCAGCCAAAATAATTTGAAATTTTAAGCGATTATTAAAGGTAAAAATAGGTTTGAGCATTCCACCGATTAAACCAATGATTAGCATGGCAAAAACTTGTGCAATTAGCAAGGGTAGATAAATCAATCCTGATCCCATTGGATTCATAGCAGAAAAAATAAACATGGACGTGCCTCCAACCATCATTCCCCATTTTTTCCCGAGGGTCATCCCTGCTAAAAATACAATCACGGTAATAAATTCGATATTTGGGACGAATAAAAATGCGTATCCCAATGCGATGGCCAAAGCGGAAAATATCGCCGCCTTTACCAAATTATTCAGTTCCATCCGAATCCTTTAAAATGGGAATACGAAAATAATTTCGCCTTGACGTAAATTTCCCCTCTTCTTGATCTTCCGCAATAGCAATATCCATAAGATTGATAGACGCATCCAAATTATCAATCATGTGAAGCAAAAGGGCTTCGCGAAATTTTGGCTTTTTTGGGCTTTGCCATTCATATTTCCCTTGATGAGACAAAACCATGTGTTCGATTTTTAATGCCAATTCGGATGGGAATTTCTTGATATTTTTGATTTCATCATGGACCATTTGCCGTCCAATAGAAATATGTCCAATGAGCTTACCTTCATCCGTATAATCAGCTTCATATTCAGAATTAATTTCACGTATTTTTCCAATATCATGCAAAAATACGCCAGCTAAGAGTAAGTCTTTATCCATTTTATAATGAGCGCCTAACTTCTTTGCAATCCGTGCCATGGATAAAATGTGTTCCATAAATCCAGATCGATAATTATGGTGCATTTTGACTGAAGCGGGATGGGTCAAGATTTTCTTTTTATGCTGCCGGTAAATTTTGGACACCAATTGTTGAAGATTTTTATCTTTCATTGCCTTGATAATTTGAATTATTTCTTCCCACATTTTATCTGGGTTCCGTCGAGAAGCCGGCACCACTTTTGCAGGATCAAAACCATATTTCCCGTAGGCTTTAACAGTGGCTGTTTTAATTTTTTGGATAATCAATTGAGGACGTTCCATAAAAGATTCCACTTTCCCGGAAGCAACCACCGCATCACCAGAAGAAAATAGTTCATTCAAATCTGAGACTTTATCCCAAATTTTGCCGTTGATTTGTCCCGTTTGATCTCGCAACGTGATATCTAAATACAAATCTCCAGAGCGCGTGTGTCGTAGATGTTTCTCTGAACAGAGAAAGAATCCTTGAATTTTTTCCCCTTCTTTGAATTTAATGATTGTACTTATGGGTTTCATAGGGCTTGATTTTCCCTACAAACGAACCCATAAGTCAAGGAATGAGAATTTTTGTTCTCCAATTAATTTTCACCTAATTTCTCTTCATGAATTACGAAATAAAACAAATGTCTTATCACAAAAACAAAGATCTTTCCATTCTCAAATCCTGCTTAAGTGAATGGTTCCGAAATCCCAAAGATTTAAACCTGACCTCTCCCCAAACAAAATATCCCTTCTCTTTTAATCATTGGGTCAATGCTCATTACCAAGATGACTCTATCTTTACCTTGGTTTTAAGTGTAGAAAATTGGATCGTAGGGCATATAAGCATGAAACCCTATCCGGATAAAAAGTTGGGGCACATTTTTCATTTGTTTGTTGCCCAATCACATCGAAAACAAGGCTATGGACTAAAACTCCTTTCCGAAGCAGAAGAGCTTATCAAAGAAAATGGCTACCTGACAGCAAGATTAAATGTGCTGCCTAAAAACACAGCTGCTTTAGCAATGTATCAATCTACTCACTATACACAAGCAGACGAAACACCGACTAAATCTTTTGTTTTTCTAAAAACGTTATGCGAAGACAGTTGTTAAGTCTAATTTGGAGTAAAAAAAGAATACGTCATTCCGAGTGAAATACCTCATTTTCTGAATAAGTAATATTCATCCCAACGAGGAATTTTCTTTGAATAATTCTAATTATTCTTATTGAAATCGTTTTAATATCGTCAATTACGTGAGGCGATTCTTCATTCGCTGCGCTTTTTCAGAATGACCTGATTTATTTGTTTACAAATTAAATGCCAAAGATTGATTCGGATATATTCTTTTAAAAATTTGAGGATAACAAAAAACTGTAGTTATTCTGAGGCGAATACGACGAAGAATCTTCCTTGAATGCAACCTGAGTTTTGTCTAAAAAATATTCTAAAGTTACGACAGAAGATTCTTCCTCCCGATGGTCGTCAGAATGGAATTTATCTTTCTGTCAGCATGACACAGAAAGGTGGTTATTATCCAAAGCCTAAAAGTAATCCGCCTTGATATACAATAAGCGAAGCACCGTAAGCCAAGAATGTCATATATCCAATCATGAATAATGGCCATTTCCACGAATTTGTTTCTCTGCGAACGATGGCAAAAGTAGCCATACATTGGGCCGCATAAACATAAAATATCATTAAAGATAAAGCGACTAAGGGCGAATAAACGGGCAAACCTGTTTTCGGGTTTATATCATTCTTTAATGCATCACTTAAATTAATCAACTCGTCTCCCTCTTCCTCCACATTATAAATGGTCGCCATGGTGCTGACCAAAACTTCCCGTGCGGCGAATGAAGTAATGAGTCCGATACCAATTTTCCAATCAAAGCCCAAAGGTGCAATGATCGGCTCTATACTATGGCCGATTTTTGCGGCATAACTCTCTGTAATCGATTGACCTGTTTCTCCATTGGATTCCCATTTGGGAAATGAGGCTAAAAACCACAGGATGATTGAAACGACCATAATGATTTTTCCTGCGCCAGAAACAAATAATTTTCCTCGCACATAGACTTGGCTCAACACAGATCGAAACACAGGCACACGATAAGGAGGCAATTCCATAATGAATGTTTTTTTCTGATCAACTTTAATCCATCGACTAAAAACTAAGGACAAAATTAAAGCAGTTGCTGTGCCCAAAAAATACATGAGCACCATGGTCAATCCTTGCAAATTGAAAATTTTCCAAACACTTACGGCTGGAACAAAAGCGCCAATCATCAGAGCGTACACAGGCAAGCGAGCCGAACAAGAAATCAAGGGTAAAACCAGCATGGTAATAAGCCGTTCCTTCCAACTATCGATTGTTCGCGTGGCCATAATTCCGGGAATGGCACAAGCAAATCCACTCATCAAAGGCAAAACCGATCGTCCATGTAATCCTAACTTTGTCATAAGTTTGTCAGACATAATCGCGACACGTGCCATATATCCTGTATCTTCCAATAAAGTTAAAAAGAACATGAGGATTAGAATTTGGGGCAAAAATATCACCACCGCACCCACGCCTCCAATGATGCCTTCAACCATTAAATCTCTGAGAAGCCCCGCGGGGAAAACGGTTGTTACGAATCCACCAATCCAAGTGATTCCCCCGTCAATCCAATCCATAGGATAAGATGCCCAGGTGAAAATAGATTGAAAAATGAAATACAATAAATTGACAAAAATTAGAGGTCCCAACCAAGGATGAGTCAAAAATGTGTCCACTTTTTCGCTGCGAGATTTTACCTGCACTTCAATCTCTGCCTGTTGAATAACTTTATCTAACCATAAAAAACGAATCGTCGGCTCTAAAGTATGACAGGGAAATCCAATCGCCCCCAATTGCTCACAGGCATTTTTGCGAAGATCCTCGCCTTCACTATCTAAAAATGAAACATCTTTGGATTGATTTGTCACTTCTCTTAAAGCAATTCCTATGGCTTGTCTCTCAGACAAATCATGGCGTTTTTGCAAATAAGAACGCAGTGGATTGATGGCTTTGGAAACGGGCTCTGGCAAAGAAATTGGAAATTTTTGGGCTGTCTGCGGTTTTTCTAAAGCCACTAAAATTGCTTTCTTTAATTCAGAAATGCCTTCGCCTGTTCTTGCTGAAAGTGGAATAATCGTTTGAGGACTCAATTCATTTTGAATCATGTCTAAATCTAATTCAATATTTTTGGAGCGAACAATATCCATCATATTCAAGACGATAATTACAGGGATATCTGAATCCTGCAATTGGCTTGTTAAATATAAATTACGATTTAAATTGGATGCATCTACAACGGAAATAATTAAGGATGGCTTATCTTCCTCCAATATCCATTGCTTTACTTCGGATGCCACAATACTTTCATCTTTGGATTCTGGGATTAAACTATACGTCCCAGGTAAATCCAAAATATCGATTTTGTGATTAGCAAATTTTCCTCTGCCTAATTTTCTTTCTACGGTGATGCCTGGATAATTTGAAACCTTATGATTTAATCCCGTTAATAAATTAAATAAGGCGGTTTTTCCTGAATTGGGATTTCCGGTTAAGGCAATCCATTGATTGGTAAATGTCATTTTATTTTCAGCTGAATTTTAGCCGCATCATCATAACGGAGTGATAATAAAAAATTCCGAATACGAACTTGTATCGGTCCTTTAAATGGAAATTTTTTAACCATACGAATTTGTAAATCTTTAGCAAATCCCATTTCCATGAGCCGAGCTGTAAAATCTGAATCGCCATCCATTGAAGCAATAAAAGCAATTTCATCTACATTTAAATCTGTCAATTTCATGATTTTTTACGGACAAACAATTGATGCACATGACGAACTAAAGTATAACCATGTTTTTGGACAATTTCTTCCTGCAAGCGTTCTAAGTCTTTATCATAAAATTCAATAATATCTCCAGTCTCAAGACAAATCATGTGATCGTGGTGCTCATCCTCATTTCTCACTTCATACCTGGCTACGCCATCGCCCACTTCTAATTTTTTCAAAAGACCATTCCGCGCTAAAACTTCTATGGTGCGATATACGGTTGCTCGCGAAACTCGATTTCCCTTTTCTCTAAGGGCGTCATAAATTTCTTCACAATCGTGGTGTCCACCCATTTTACCTAAGGTATCCCACACCATCTGTCGCTGTGGCGTATATCGAAATCCTTCTTTATGCAAAATTTGCTTTAATGTTCTAGTCTCCATGGCCATAATCCTTTCTTATTGCGAATGAGTCTCAT
>JABHGY010000040.1 GCA_018671775.1 Fidelibacterota bacterium | reverse complement strand
TTCCCTCGCCTTTACTGGCACCACGAACTAATCCAGCAATATCCAAAAACTCAACCGTGGCTGGTGTGATCTTTTCTGGATGGTATATTTCAGCCAAACGATCAAGACGAGCATCTGGTAAATTAACAATTCCTAAGTTCGGCTCGATAGTGCAGAATGGGTAATTTTCTGCTGGAATTGATAATTCTGTAAGTGCATTAAAAATGGTTGATTTCCCAACATTGGGTAAACCCACAATTCCACATTGAAGCGCCATAATTTATTGTCCTAATTAAAAAGTATCGAGAGAAGGATCATCACCAAAATCATAGCTCAAATCTGGGAATAATCCCACTTGAAGACCTTTTGCGACATAGATAACACGGTCACCAATGCTGAGCTGTCCATCACCCCAAATCATGGAAGACGGTTTTTCCATCACACGCTTAATATCAATTTTGTAAGTGATTTTTTCGTGATAAGGTCGAACTTGACCTTTGAATTTTAATTTTCCAACACCCAGCGCACGACCTCGACCTTTTGCGCCTGTCCATGTGAGATAAAATCCAATCAATTGCCACAAACCATCTAAACCCAAACATCCGGGCATAACAGGATCGCCTTTAAAATGACAGTGAAAAAACCAAAGGGATTCATCAATATCTAATTCAGCGATGATTTGTCCTTTATTATAAGCACCTCCGTCTTCTGTAATATTTAATACACGATCTACCATCAACATGGGCGCTGTCGGTAATTTCCCATTTTCCATTCCGAAAACCGTACCATCAGCGACTTGGAGTAATTCTTCTTTTGAATATGCATTTTGTTTTTTCATAAAATCCCTGTTTTTATATGATTTATTAAGCGCAAGAGTACATAATTTATAGGGTAAATAGATAATAAAATTTGGAGGGAATATGTCTAAATGGGTTTTAATATTAGGCGCGTCCACAGGACATGGTGGCGCAACCGCAAAAAAACTAGCCTCAGAAGGATATGGAATTATTGGATTTCATTTTGACCGAGGAGAAGCAAAAAAAATAGCAGCAGAAACCATTGCTGAAGTCAACGAATTGACAGGAGGCCGTTGTCATTATTATAACACCAACGCCGCTTCTGAAGAAACAATGGATAAATATATTCCCGAAATCAAAGAAATCACTGGTGGTGAGCCATTGAAATTATTGCTTCATTCCATTGCGTTTGGGACAACCACGAACTTTTTTGGCGATAAACCGGTGACACAACGTCAAATGGACATGACGGTCCATGTCATGGGGAATTCCCTTCTTTATTGGGTGCAAAAACTTTTTGCAGAAAAATTAATAGGAGAAGGCTCTCGAATCATGGGATTAACCAGTGAGGGTAATTATCTGGCCATGGAAGGCTACGGTCCTGTGAGTGTTGCTAAAGTTGCCATGGAAGCAATCATTCGTCAGATTGGTTGGGAATTGGGAAAATTTGGGATTACTGCGAATGCGGTGCAGGCTGGGATTACCCCAACACGCGCCTTAACTAAAATTACAGATAATTGGGAGAAGTGGGTGGAAAACACAAAAAAACGAAATCCACTTCAGAGAACAACCACACCAGAAGATGTAGCAAATACGATTGCCATGCTTCTTCAACCTGGTGCAGATTTTATCAATTGTTCCATAATTTATTGTGATGGTGGAGAACATCGTTCTGGCGCTTTTTAGATTTCCCATTCTCCCAGGCTGAATGAAAAACAAGAATAATGATTTCATTCATTCAACAATTTGATCATCCCTTAATATTATCAGCGATGAAAGGGGTAACCCTCCTCGGGAATGTGCCCCTTTATTTTATATATCTTGCCATTGCCTACCCCTTATTGCAAAAAAGAGATTGGTTTTCATTTCTGGGAATCATAGTTTTATCGGGCATTGTAAACGAAGCACTTAAAATGGGTTTTCACCTTCCTCGCCCCCCCATAGAAAAACATCTTATTTCTGTCCTTGGATCGGGTTCTCCAAGTGGACACGCACAAATGGCGGTTGTGGTATGGGGATGGATTGGGTTTCGATATAAACAGTGGGGACCAACTTTAGTTCTGATGTTTTTCATCGGATTTTCTCGCCTATATTTAGGCGTTCATTATCCAAGTCAAGTGATTGGTGGATGGATGATTGGGTTTACTATTCTTGGATTTTGGATTTGGAAAGTAGAACCTAAGGGAACGAAATTTTCAGAGAAAAAAGATGATTATGCTGGTGTAGCAAATCGCTATGACTCGTTCATTGAGCCTCTGGTCCATCATATTCGAGAAGCCATGCTTGCGCGTATTTCCCATCATCAGGCAAAAGATATTTTGGATATGTGCTGTGGAACTGGGACTCAACTTTCAATGATTCCTTCTACGCTTCATCGCGTTGGGATTGACAACTCTCCCGCTATGCTTGAAAAAGCAAAAGACAGAGGCTTGAGCGAATGTCATTTAGGCGAAGCAGATAAAACGCCATTCAGAAAACAATCATTTGATTTGGTTCTTTCCCAATTTGCACTCCACGAAAAAGATCCAGAAACAATTGCAAATGAATTGAATGAAATTAAGCGCATTTTAAAAAAGGACGGGCGATTAATTATTGTTGATTTTGCCCACTCCAATAAAAACACAGTAAAATCATTTTTATATAAATTTGGTATTAGGCAAATTGAACGATTTGCAGGAAAAAAACATTTCATCCATTATAAAATTTGGATGAAGAATGGAGGATTAAAACCTGTATTAGAAAAAAATGGATGGCGCAAAACGTATGTTCAAGAATTTTATCACGGCGCGGTTCAATTAGTTGAATTCTCCCAAAAATAAAAAACCCTCGAAATCACACGAGGGTAAAATGTTTGACTAAGCGATATAGAACTTAGTTTGAAGCTAATTTTATTTCGATGAGCTCTATAAGATCGTGGTTGTTTTTTTCTGGTTGAATATCAAAACTAGTTTGCGCTTCTTTTAATGCAAACTTCCACCA
>JABHGY010000164.1 GCA_018671775.1 Fidelibacterota bacterium | reverse complement strand
TCATCTTTCCAAGAAAGCAGATTATGCCTTTTTGCTGGAATCCGTAGAAAAAGGGAATCAATATGCACGATATTCTTACGTAGGTGTCAATCCGCAAAAGATATTGTCTCATAAGGATGGACAAACAACCGTCACCGAAAATGGGAAATCTATAATTGTCGATACGCCTTTCCTTGATATACTTCGAGAAATGCAATCCCATTATAATATGGTAAAATTGCCAGGAATTCCATCTTTTACCGGTGGATTGGTAGGCTACCTTGGTTATGAAACCATCGCTTGGGTAGAAGATATTCCAACTCATGCGAATTCTTCCTTGGATGTGCCCGATGCAGTTTTTATGCTTTTTGAAGATATGATTGCCTTTGACCATTTAAAAGGATTGGCACTGGTGATTTCCAATGTAAATATTAATTCTGGTCTTGATTTAAAAACACAATTCGATGCAGCCCATAAGCGGGTTGATTTAATCGGGGAATCTCTTCATTCCGACGTGGATTACCAAACACCGATTCGTGTAGAAAAAAGTAAAGTATCATCCAATTTTAATCAAGATACATTTGAATCTGCAGTTCTAAAAGCTAAAGAACATATCGTGGAAGGCGATGTTTTTCAATTGGTTTTAAGTCAGCGATTTGAGCGAAAAACATTGGTAGAACCCACCACTCTTTACCGCGCACTCCGAACCATCAATCCATCGCCCTACATGTTTCATTTAAAGATAAAAGATTTTGATATTATTGGCGCATCCCCTGAACTATTGGTGAAAGTTGAAGATGGCATGGTAGAAATTCGGCCCATCGCCGGCACACGTCACCGCGGACAAACAAATGAAGAAGATAATGCCTTGGCAGATGATCTCATTAATGATGAAAAAGAATGTGCCGAACATTTGATGCTTCTAGACTTAGGCCGTAATGATGTGGGGCGCGTATCCGAATTCGGTTCAGTCACTATTCCTGAAAATATGGTTATCGAAAATTATTCCCACGTGATGCATATCGTTTCTGATGTGAAAGGAAAGTTGGCAAAAGATAAAGATCCCTTTGATGCACTCATGAGTGGTTTCCCTGCAGGAACCGTAACCGGTGCACCAAAAATTCGTGCCATGGAAATAATCCATGATCTTGAACCGGATCGCAGAGACATATATTCCGGCGCCGTTGGCTTTTTTGATTTCACGGGGAATGTGAATACGTGCATAACCATTCGAACAATGATTATGAAAAATGGCACGGTTCATTTTCAATCGGGAGCCGGAATCGTTCATGATTCTAATCCCACTAAAGAATTTGAAGAAACGGTGAATAAGGCAAAGGCTATAATGGCGGCCATTGATTTTGCAGAAAATGGGTTGGTCTCATGATTCTCGTTATTGATAATTACGATTCATTTACCTACAACTTGGTGCAATACATCGGTGCCATTAATCCCGATGTAAAAGTTGTGCGAAATAATCAGTTTGAATTAAATGACATTGATAAATGGAATCCATCACACATCGTGATCTCCCCCGGGCCAGGAAGGCCCGAAAATGCCGGGCATTCAATTGACATAATAAAAAAATATGGAGCGTCAATTCCGATTCTTGGGGTTTGTCTCGGGCATCAAGCTATTACAGTCGCCTATGGTGGAACAGTAATCCATTCTACTGAAATAGTCCATGGTAAAACGGCAAAGATTCAACACAATGGTTCAGCATTATTTAAAGGCATAGACGATTCATTTATGGCAACTCGATATCATTCATTGGTGGCAGAACGGGGTAGCTTGCCGAAAGAATTAAAAATTACAGCGGAACTTGAAAATGGAATCATCATGGGAATCGAACACGAAACGCATCCAATTTATGGAGTTCAGTTTCATCCGGAATCTATTGCAACAGAAAATGGAATGCCGATTATTCAAAACTTTTTGAATAATAGAAC
Organism: Fidelibacterota bacterium; assembly: GCA_018671775.1. Lineage (GTDB taxonomy): Bacteria > Fidelibacterota > Marinisomatia > Marinisomatales > UBA1611 > JABHGY01. The sequence goes on along the minus strand of JABHGY010000164.1, from coordinate 298 downwards.
CATGAAAAACACGGAATGCACTAAGTGAAAATTATAAAAACCATTTTAATGTATTCTATAAAAACCAAAAAAGAATTCAAAAATGATTGAATTAATCTACAAAGAAGAAAGCTATAAAATTATCGGTGCCTGTTTTGAAGTGTATAAAGAAATGGGATGTGGATTTTTAGAACCAGTTTATCAAGAATGCTTAGAAAAGGAATTAACTCTTCAAGGGATTCCCTTTGATGCACAAAAAATCGTTGCGCTTAATTACAAAGGTCAAAAATTGGATAAAGTGTATAAACCTGATTTTTTC
>JABHGY010000039.1 GCA_018671775.1 Fidelibacterota bacterium | reverse complement strand
TTGGCAGATAAACACGGTGTTCGCCCATTAATGATTGTGGGTATTTTTCTTTTGGCTATAGGATATTTTTTCTATTCCAAAATTGCGTCACTTACTCATGTATATATGATCCATATCCTTTTTGCCGGTGCATTGGCATCTGCTGGACTCGTGGTCAATGTTATGTTGGTTTCTCGCTGGTTTAATAAACGGCGCGGAACGGCTCTAGGTTTAATTCTTATGGGAACGAGTTTGGGGAATATGATTGTGCCAAAGATTAATGTACAGTTGATATCCTTATTTCAATGGCGGCCTTCTTTTGTTTATCTTGCTATCATTCCACTTATTTTAATTCCAATAGTCCTTTTTATCATTAAGGAATATCCATCGGATATAGGTGAAACGCCAGATGGATCTCCTGAAGATGAAGCAGAAAGCACATCTGCAGAGCAAATTGAAAAAGGTGGTATGGCCTATGGCGAAGCCATGAGAAACCGAAAATTTTGGGAATTAACCATTATTGCCATGTGCACATTTTATGCAATTCTTGCATTGGCTGATCATATGTTTTTATTTATGCTCGGACAAGGGCACACCACTCAAACAGCCGCATCCGGTCTCTCTGTTTTATTTGGATTAGCTTTAGTTGGGAAATTCTTCTTCGGATTTTTATCAGATCATATGGATAAGCAAAGAGTGTTTAATATTAATATTGGCACCATGTTTGCAGGCGTGGTTGTTTTGGTTATCGACCCACAAGGTCTCTTATGGCCTGCAGTGATTCTGATCGGTCTTGGTTGGGGCGGACTTTATACTTTGCTCCAAATTTTAACGGCACATATTTTTGGCATGAAAGCATTCGGGAAAATTATGGGGACCATGTCCATTCTGGATGCATTCGGTGGCGGAATGGGTATGTGGCTTACAGGAGTTTTATATGATAAAACAGGATCCTACACTCTACCATTTAATGTGATTGCCGTTTTAGTTGGGATCGCATTTGTATTGTCTTTCTTGGTCAAAAATTCTTCGACCAAAAAATCGCAAAGTAACACGAAGAAATAATGAAAAGTGATGATATTTACAACTCCATCTTATGCAGACACAGTTATCGGGAGGATTATTATGTTTATTAATCCTTTTATTTTCTCCCCTGTAATAGGGGAGAACCAAAGTGGGGTCAAAAACAATGGTTTAATCCTATGAAAAATGTTAAAGAAGTTAACAGACCAAAGTTAAAAACAATAAGGCGATTACTACGAAATCAACCTACACCGTGGGAATTTAAATTATGGGAATGCTTAAAAGAGAGACAAATAGGTGGCCATAAATTCAGAAGACAAGTAAGTATTCATAATTATGTTGTAGATTTTTGTTGTTTGGAATTAAAGCTGATTATTGAAGTTGACGGAAGTGGCCATTTACATCATAATCAGAAAAAGAAGGATCAAAATCGAACAAAAGATTTAGAAGAATGGGGTTATTCAATTATTCGATTTTTCAATAATGAAATCGACGAAAACCTAAATGCAGTTTTAGAAAGGATCTCTTTAAAATGCAAAGAATTGGGGTTGAATTGATGTCCCCCAAATTTTTTAAACCCCCATTATCCCCCTATGACAGGAGGATTTGCAAGGATTATAATCATTAAATAAATTTAAGAAAGGATTAAATATGTCTGAACAAAACCCACATTCAATTGTCGTTGTTCTACGGGGAAAACTTGCCGTAGGAAGTAAAGAGATTTATGGCAAATATTTAGAAGCATCCACGACAATCGCTAAAAAATATGGTGCTAAAGTCCTAGCCGTTGGGGATATACTTACACGAGATTATCTCGATGTAACGCTCCCGCTAACCATTGTTATTTCATTCGAAACAGAAGAAAATTGTGATGGATACTTTCTTGACTCCGAATACATTAAAATCAAAGAAAAATATCGCGATCCAAGTTATGAAAAAGTGCATATATCCGTCTTTAAAGTGGGCATGCCCATTACAGAAAATGATACAGAATGTGTGGTTGCTAGCTTTGCCAATTTGATTCCCGGAACTGAAGATCAATATCAAGCATACCTACATGGTGTTTTAGGCATCGCAAAGAATTTCGGATTAAGTTTATTGGCGGGTGGAAAAGGTTTAGACAAGTCTTACGCCAATCCAGCTTTCGAGATAAATAGTCTACTTAAATTCCCAACGGCAGATAAAGCAGATGCTTTTTTTAATGACCCGGAATATCAGAAAATTGCAGAAAAACGACACGCATCTTATACGGATGCAGAATTGGGAATGTTTAAACCAAGAGTTCTTAATTTGGATTGAACTCCTGGGCACAAAGGCGCGAAAACATAAAAAAATAGATGATAAACAAATTCTTAGTAATAAATACTAGTCAACTTTGCGGATTTAATCTACCATCCGGCGAAAAAAAGAGCCATTTTCTATTTTTCAACTTCGAGTCCTGGTATCTTCGTGGCAACATTACATGGACTAAATAAGTGAATTATCCAAAAAAAATCATCCTAACAGAAGTTGGGGCAAGAGACGGCTTGCAAAGTATAGTAAAACCCGTTTCCACCGATCAAAAATTGGCCATGATTCAAGGTCTTGTTGATGCGGGGCTTAAACAAATCCAAGTAGCATCTTTTGTTCATCCAAAATGGGTGCCACAAATGGCAGATGCGGAAGATATTTGCGCAAATTTGCCAATAGTGGATGATATAATTTTCAGCGGACTTGCCTTAAATAACCGTGGGGTAGAACGCGCCATAAAAACAAATCTCCAACGAGTAGAAATTTCTATTTCTACCAGTGAAACCCATAGCAAGAAGAATGCAAATATGACTTTAGATGAAGCCATGGCAAATATGAAATCCATGATTAAACTGGCGCAAGAAAATGGATTGGAAATTCGTGCGGGACTTCAAGCAGTTTGGGGTTGTGTGTATGATGGAAAACCACCCAAAGAAAAAATTGTTGAAATGTCAAAAGCCATTTTGGATTTGGGCGTGAATACGTTATCCTTATCCGATTCCACTGGAATGGGAAATCCTAATTCTATCAAGGAAATTTTAGAACACATCCTACCCCTTTCGGAAGACACACCTATTGTTCTTCATTTACATGATACGCGTGGACTGGGTTTAGCCAATGTGGTCGCTGCTTTGGAAATGGGTATAAAACAATTTGATTCCGCTTTAGGCGGTATTGGTGGATGCCCATTTATTAAGGGCGCCACTGGCAATATTGCTACGGAAGATACGATTCATCTCCTTCATGAAATGGGCTACAATACAGGAATAGATATTCAAAAAGTCAGTGCAGTATCCCAATCATTGGTTCCTGTGATTGGAGAATCCTATTTTTCCGGAAAACTTTATAAAATCGTAGAATCATTAAAATGAATTTAATAATCAACAGCTGGAATATTGAATTTCGGATTGCATCAACCGTGTTGATGCATGGATTAACCATGTTAATCCACTCCACATCCATCCAACAATCCATTTATCCACTTTTTTAATATGGGGCAAACAATCACAGAAAAGATCCTTTCCACTCATGCTGGTCATGATGTAAAAGCTGGCGATTTGGCTATTGTCAATGTGGATGCTGCCATGGCTTCAGATACAACAGCCCCATTGGCATTAAAAGCCTTTAAAGAAATGGGTGGTGTTAACCCATGGAATCCTGAAAAAACTATTTTCGTGATTGATCATGCTTCACCTGCCCCCAATGAACGCATAGCAAACCTTCATAAACAGATGCGCGAATTTGCAATGAGCACGGATTCAATATTATATGATGAAGGGTCAGGCATTTGTCATCAAATTATGGTGGAAGAAGAGCATGTAAAACCGGGACAATTGATTATAGGAGCCGATTCACATACGGTGACTTACGGCGCTCTTGGCGCTTTTTCCACAGGCGTAGGGTCAACTGATTTGGCCGCAATTATGTTGACGGGAAAAACATGGCTCAAAGTCCCTGAAAGCATCAAAATAATTTTGAATGGCAAACCCAATTCTGGCATATCTGCGAAAGATATTATTTTGGATGTGGTGGGGAAAATCGGATTAAACGGCGCCACGTATAAAACATTGGAATATTCCGGTTCCACATTGAAATATCTCACACTTGGAGATCGTATGACAATTGCCAATATGGCTGTTGAAATGGGCGGTAAGGCAGGGATTTTTGAAACAAGCAGTTTGGAATTACCTTATAATTTTGAACCCGTTTTACCTGATTCTGATGCCGAGTATATAAAAACAGTCACAATTGACGTTTCATCTATCAGACCCAAAATTGCCAAACCGCATTCACCGGATAATATCTGTGATATTGATGATGTCATAGGAACAAAAATTGATATGGCCTTTATCGGAACTTGCACCAATGGCCGCTTGGAAGATTTACAATTAGCTGCATCCATTTTGAAAGGGAAACAACTTGCATCAGGTATTCGGATGCTCATTACGCCTGCATCCAGAAATATTCTAAATCAAGCTATGGCTGATGGAACTATGAATATTTTATCCGAAGCTGGCGCCACATTTATTCCACCTGGCTGTGGACCTTGCGTTGGAACACATTTAGGTGTTCCTGGAAATGATGAAGTGATTCTTTCCACAGCAAATAGGAACTTCCCTGGACGTATGGGGAATCCAAACTCACATATTTATTTAGCATCACCGGCTGTTGTGGCTGCTTCTGCCTTATCGGGCGTAATCACAGATCCAGCGAGCATTGGCCACGTAGAGACACGAAAAAAAGTAAACAAGTAAAAATGGTAATAGTTAAATTAATTCGAATACATTTTTTACCTTGTGATTTCTGCGCCTTTTGTGGCAATGATTTTTTTAACTCAAAAGAAGTGTCATGACCGGTCGCGTTCATTTATACGATATAGATAATATTGATACGGATAGAATCATTCCAGGTAAATATACAAAAACGCTGAATGTGTCTACATTTGCTGACCACTGCTTAGAAGATTTGGATTCTGATTTCAAAACAAAAGTTCAGCAAGGGGACATTTTAGTGGGCGGGTGGAATTTTGGATGTGGCTCTTCTCGAGAGCAGGCGCCCATTGCCTTAAAAGTATCGGGCATTTCAGTTGTAATTGCCCGTTCATTTTCGCGAATATTTTATCGAAACGCTATCAATATTGGCTTACCTATATTGGAAATTCCTGAACATGATATTTCGGATGGCACACATCTCCATATAGAATTTGAATCTGGGAAAGTAGTGGATGGAGATACGGAATATTCTTCAACACCATTGCCACAAATCATGATTGATATTTTAAACGCAGGTGGTTTGGTTCAATATTTGAAAAAAAATAAGGCTTATAACCTTTAAATTAAAAAATAATAAAATGCGAAAATTTGTTATTGGCCTGATCGCAATTGTATTTTTGATTTTGGTTATGGATCCAAAAATAATCCCAACCAAAGTTGATGCCCCTTTAGATATTAGCATTGAAGCTACAGCGGAACGAATTGCCCGCGGAGATTATTTAGCCAATCATGTTTGGGTCTGTATGGAATGCCATTCACAAAAAAATAATCAATTTTATTCAGATCCCGTTAAGCCCGGGACTGAAGGGATGGGTGGACTTCTTTTTGACAGTGAATTTGGACAAATTTATGCATCCAATATAACACCATATGAAATTGACCATTGGACAGATGGAGAGCTCTTATTAGCCATTACTGAAGGTGTTAATAAAAATGGGGATGCATTATTTCCATTCCACCCTTATACACTTTATGGAAAAAAAGATATTGAAGATGTGTATTCTGTCATTGCCTATTTAAGAACGTTGCCATCAATTCAAAATGATGTCCCAAAACGGGATACAAAATTATGGGCAAATGTTTTGGTTCGGTTTATGCCAAAGCCTGCAACATTTATCCAAAAACCCGATTCGAGTAATACAATTGATCATGGTAAATATTTATCCGGTGTTTGCGCGAGATGCCATACACCACAAATCAATGGGAAACCAGACCCAGACATGTTTTATGCTGGCGGGTTAGACCACCCCCTTTCTGATACTGAAATCATTCGCTCATCCAATTTGACACCAGATATGGAAACGGGAATTGGAAATAAAAATAAAGAAAATTTTATTGGTATTTTTAAAGCTTTTGATTCAGAAGATTCAAAAATGATTCTCATTCCAAAAGGTGCTCGAGAGTCAAATACTCCAATGGCATGGACCCAATTTGCTGGCATGACAGAAAATGACCTTGGGGCGATTTATGATTATTTACGAACACTGCCACCTATTAAAAACAGAGTGGAAAAATACGGAGTGAAATAATTATACTTTTAAAAATGCCGTCAAAGATTTTTCTATTCGAAAGTGGGATTGAGTATAAAAGATCATTTTCCCCGATTATTCATCCTTTCAAAGGTTCCTTTATCCTTTGAAAGGATGAATGTAATATGCTATAATAATATTTTATTTAATGCTCGTGAGTTACTTCTTCATGAGTTGAAAATCCTTCAAATCTATCTTTTGCATATATTTGATGACAACTCACACACCCTTCCATCATTTTCCCAGAATACATGGATGCTAATTCTCCATCTTTTGCTTGAGCTGCCATGGCTAATTTGAGTGCATGATCATGAAATTTTGAATCCATTTCTATAAATTTTTCTGGAAGAATGCTATGTAAATCAGCCATGTCTTCTTCAGATAATTCCTGTTTCAAAATAAAGGCTGAATGAATATTGTGGCTATTTTCAACCACTTTTCCCCATTCTCCCTGGGCGAGATTTGAAACCAATGACTGATAATTTTGATTGATTGAGTTCATCTCTTTAATTAAAGCTGAGCGGGTAGATGGTGTCCATTGAATTGCAGTCTTGTCTTCATTGTTTTCATGATTCATCTCTTGGCTCATTTCATGTTTATCATGATTGCTAAAATGGTGTTTTACCATAACGCTTCCTATGATTAATATGATAATCCCTACAATGATAATGATTGTCTTTTTGTTCATTTTACTGTTTCCTTTTTTATGTTTGAGTAATTTGTCGGAATCAATCATCGAATTCTCGAGGATAAGCCTCACCACCTTTCAGTCGAAAATTTATGATATTCATTAAATCCATTTATGAAATTTCTGTTGCGCATCTTTTAATACTTTACTTGAAATATCAGGGCTGATATAGAAATTACCACTCATAACTGTTTGGATCGCCTGAACCAGTATCTCCGCTACAGATTGTTTTATTATATATCCAGATGCCCCTGCTTGAATTGCTTCCAAAACATATTCATCACTGAAATGCATAGATAGGATAATAATTTTTAATTTGGCTTCCTGTTTTAGGATTTCGCGAGTGACCTTTAATCCATTTTTACTGGGTAGTCCTATATCTATAAATGCAATATTTGGCATTAAACTTAAGATTTCACTTTTTGCATCTGCACCATTATTTGCTTCTCCAATAACTTCAATATTAGAAAAAGTGTCTAATAACAATTTTAGTCCTTCTCTTACAGCATTATGTCCGTCTGCAATATATATAGATATATTATTGTTCATTAACAGCTCCATTTTTTTTACTTGAAGTGCAAAAGGCGAATTTGATCAAAAATATAAACATCATATTTTTCAGACTTGTGATTTAAAGTTATAAATAAAATATAACCGAAAAATGCTCTCTCTTTGAAAATTATTTAATGAAACATTTCCAATGGATTGCCGCATTGCTGCGGTGAACTCACCACCAAATGCTAACGTTGACCCCACGTTTATCTGAAAACCGGATTTTACTAAATTCACATTTTCATATACGGAATTACTCAAGTTCTCAAGATTATAAATATAGTAGCGTTTCAACCTTATATATACATTCCCTAGATTTTGTTTTTTCAGCATCAAAATAATTTTCCCGCTCACTCCAGGTCCGTAATAATAATCTCGTTGGTAAACATTTTCGTCAGATGTATCGCCAGCAGAGCCCATAATAATGGCAGATGTTGAGATTTCATTATATAACGAAAAATGATTTTGGAAATCAAAATTCTGAATAACGCCCAAACCAATACTGGAGCTTGACACCTTAAAATCATCGTGATTCATAAAATCATAGTTCTTAAAAATTCCTAATAATTGAGAATAATTAGATGAATTTATATGATTAAGTCGTTTTAATAATCCACTGGAATAAATTTCTCCGATAAACTCTTTCATGCCAAAATTTATAACACCGACGAATGTAAAATAATCAAACGGTTTGGTGAGTGATTTTTTGTCAAAGGGATTCCCATAGAATATATGAAAACGTGCAAATTCGCGTGGAAATAGTAATGATTGCCTATCCAATAAAAAACTACCGCTTCCTAATGAAATGCCTGCGGTAAAATTGTTGGCCGTTAATTTTTCAAGCGGATATCTATTTTTTCTCCTAATGAGCCGATTTAAACCCAAGCTAGGATTTACAATAAATGCAGCGATTTCATTGGCAATAGTCGGATTGCTGCCCAAAATTAACAGACTCAATCGATGGGAAATTTCGCCATATGTAATTCCACTCATGGGCGTTGTAATCATGTCATTAATTGAGGGATATTCTGTCTCCATCCCGATTTCCCAAACGAAGCTGGAAAGAATGGGGTAAGGAGTCGATTGCCAAAAGCTCAAACCTTGTGCTCTTGCAGATGTATAAGCCAACGCACCTTGATACGGATGACCAAACTGGTTTACATCAAATTCATCTTCATCAATCACCCAGCCATGGGCAATATTATTTTTCAATGATTGAATACTGATTTTTGCCCAAGGTTCATCGGCGATATAGTTATTATAAGCCCAAGTACCAATATCCACCCCTAACGATTGAGCGAATGCCATTTTATTTTTATCGTAAATCATTAATGAATCTGTTGAACTATTTGTCAATGCTTTTTCGGCAGAAAGCAGATTCGATATTGTTAGAAACAAAATAATAGGGATAAATTTATGTCGCATTTTATTTACAGATATATGTGCAACTTTGTCCATGAAACAATTTGATAATCATTACGATCAAAAATAGACCATCCCAATTCTATTGGACCTAAAATACTCTCATATTTTATGGAAACATCCATTCCTGAAATCCAACCATCGTTCACATCAAGAATTCGATTTTCCAAATATGTATTGAAAAAATTTACGGATAAAAAAACATCATCGCGAAAAAATGTGCGTGTAATATAGTAAGAAACGTTTAATGATGAATACGAAAATGTATCCACGAAAAGTGTCTGCGTAAATGCAGTCGGCAAATTGACAGGATAGAATAATTCCAGAGGTGCCGGGTCGGACATAGTTTGATACGAAACATCCATGCCAAAATGATATTTATTTTTGAACGGGACTCCAATAGTTGCTTGTCCTTGAATTCCTGTAAAATAATTTGATTCATAGCGCCCTGAAATAATATTTGCATCTAATTTCCAGCCTTCTGGATTAGGCGATACTTTATGGATATGGTTGTTTTCGTAACGCAAATTAAAAACAGGGTAGAGCGCCTCACTGTTATCAGGAAACAAAGTATCCTCAATGTTTACCCAACGGTTCGCATGGAAATTGATAGATGCAATAAATTGTTGATTCCAACTTAATAATCGATGAACAGATAAGCCGAATCCCGATGCAAAATGATATATATTTTGACTATTATTGAAATCATTATAGGTCTGATAATTTCCAAAGACACCCAGTTTCCATATCATACGTGACCGGTGTTTTGTGTAAGGTAAAATAAATTTGTTTGGTGAAAAAGTAATTTCAGCATCGCTATTATAATTTCCAACTCCGACTTTTGAACGAAGAGAATATTGATTATCTGCAAAATGATAATCCCAATCTCCTGATAGATTAAATCCATTAACAGAGTTAATTTTTATCTCCGGAATCATTTGTATCGTCGCTTTTTTTCTAACACGCAATTTGAGTATATTCCCATTCATTGATAATTCTGGAATAATTAGATTATAGATATTTGTTGCATAAAGAGAATTGACGATTGAATGAATTTTATATGCAGAATAATTAAAAGGTGTAAAGATTTCATATTCGTCACCGATAACTTTTCCCGATGCATGATCGATCCATTGAATTTGTTTAATGGATTTTTCTATAAGCGCATTTTGATATTTAAACCGCCTTTCCTCTATCTTGTTACTATCCTGCTGTCGATTAATTATTTTTCTGATATTTTTCGCTGCTTTACTCCCTGAATCATATCCTCTTTCAATCAAGGCTTCTCCGGCAGAAAAATCAAATATGTTAAATCCGTCAGTATCCACATTGATAAAATAATTCCATCCACTCACATTCACCGAATCCGTTGGAGAGAAAAGGACAGAACTGAATAAGTCAAAATAATCGAAAATGTCTTTCATTTTTTCAATGGGAGGAGGCGTATCATCTACATTAACAGCAATGATGTAATCTGCACCCAAATTTTGAGCGATATCCGTTGGCATATTATTGTAAATCCCGCCGTCAATCAATATTGCATCATTTTTTACCACAGCAGGATATACCATCGGAATGGACATGGAAACCCGCATCGCTTCAGTCAGAGATCCTGACCCAAAAACGACGGTTTTTTGTTTAATAATATTTGCGCCAATTGCTCTAAACGGGATGAATAATGAGTCGAAGTTTGACTGGGCTAAATGATTTGCAGGCGCTGTCAGTAGAAACAAATCACGCCATATTAACTGGTCATTCAATAATCCGGGTGGACCACTAATCCTTTCATCCGATTTTCTGATTGAAAATTTTCCACTGGATTTTTCACTCCTCTGCCAAACAGGAATGTCACTCATATCATTTCGCCCAAGAAAGAGTTTCATGATGGTTCCATCTTTTGCCATTTTTTCCAATTGATCCACTGAAATACCGGATGCGTATAATCCACCTACCAATGCTCCGGCGCTGGTTCCCACGATTAAATCAATGGGGGTATTATTTTCTTCAAATGCTTTTAAAACACCTATATGTGCCAAACCTTGCGCACCACCGCCACTTAATACAAGAGCAACTTTTTTATGATGAAGATTTGATGTTGAATTCATCGCTTCACCAACTAAGATGGATCCAAATAATAGGATTGATAGAAAAAAATACTTCATTTAAAGATAGTTTATATCCACAGTTATTGTTGTATCAGTTTTTAATTCAAAACTTGACTTTTTAAAGTTAGGACGATTTAAAAATCCTAAATGTGAAAAATTCGAATAACCAAAGCCTTCGACTGGCAAAATAAAACCCTTGTCAATTTTTCCATTTTTATTTTCATCATGTAAGATATTTACAGCGTATTGTCCTTTCGGAATATTTCCAAAAGTATAACTTGATGAATTATCTGCTATCATCGCAATCTCAATTCTAAAACATTGTTGATAATGCATATCAGGAATGGAGCCTCCTTTGTTATAAATGGCAAATTGAACGTGCCCTTTTTGGTTACGTAAACCTTCAACATGAACCGTTAAAGAGACAGAATCAATTTCCTGTGGATAAAGGAATGTCATCAAACTCGCTAAAATTAACTTTTTCATTTTTCTAGAATTTGGCTGCAATTAATTAAAAACTGTATTTTACTTTAACATACACCATATCATTTTCGTCGTAATGACCAAATAGTCCAGCTGTTTCGCTTTCTTCATTTTTCACAAATATATTTGCACCGGCCAGGATTTCAAATCCATCGGCTAAATCATACGTTAGACTAGGTCGAATGAGTGCATCTTCATTATTGAGCCCAACATATCCAAATAATTGAAGCGTGAGTGTTTCTTGCAAAAAGGTCCGATTTGCCAAAAATGTCATTGTATTATCCAATTCTTCTTGAACAATTAAATCGTCATAATCCAAAATGGCACGCTGAATAAATTGTGTGCTAAATCGTGTGGTTCCAATAGAAAAATCCGTCCCAATTAAATAATGAGCATAATCTTTTTCCAACAAACTCGTTGGCAAATTCATTTGTTCTGGATTTAAAGCAGAAAATTGTTTCCCCATATAATAAGCCCCTTCTCCCCGAAGAATAAGGCCACCCAATTCAGAACTAAAACTTCCACCCATTAAAGTAAGTTGATGATGAATAGGGGAAAGCCTCAATCCGGTTGGCGTTGGATTATCAACTGTAATTATAGGAACAATGTGTAGCGTCGGGTCATCGTCCCACATAACGCCTGCCATGATTTCGTAATCCAATAAAGATGACATACCTGAGAATTTGATAAATCCTTCGCTATTTTCTAATCGCCCTGGGATTTCCTTTTGAGACTCATCAATGGTAATCGGTAAAGGGAATTCTGGAATACGAGACCAAATAGATGTTTCATTAGGCATTATCGTGGGTGTAAATGTTGGAATCCAAACCATCTCCACTGTATTGTCGCCTAAATAATAATTTGCCTTTAAAGATGTAATGCCTGTGCGAATTTCATCAAAATCGCGAAGCAGGAATTCACCCAAATCTTTTGGAGATACAATATCGGTAATAAACATTCCATCCGCTTTTCCCCAAATAATTTGCTGTTTTCCAATGCGTAAATCCATAGTATTAAAATATACATCCATATACGCTTCACGCAGTCCTAAAGAAACATCTTGATTTGGATATTGATATATAAATGGATTTGCAAAAAAGGACACATTATCATCGGTTCGTTTTAATTTTAAATCCAATGTGTTTTGGTTTATGGAATAATCGTTTGTATCATTGGTTAATACGCCCAAATAAGAACGAACATAACCGTTTATCTCTAAACTTTGGCCATAACTACTTGCCCCAAATAAAAAGATTAAACTCAATATGAGTGATTTCATTTTCATTATATTCCCCTTTTCATCATACGTTCTGTGAATTTATTACTTGGAATTCCTGTATCAATTTGAACATCGGAAAATTCCATAATCGTGAATTGATTTCTTTGGACATTTTTCATTTTTACTTTGGTTAAAATAATCACATCTTTAAAAGATTGTTGATCATCCACCGTCAGAATTTTTAATAATTCATCATCTTCATCATAAAATTCCTTTTTGAGTCCAATCCAAGAATCTTTGACCACCCATGTTACCGTTCTGGCATACATATATTCTTCATTTTTCGGCACACTTTCTATAACGATGGTTTCTTTACCATTGATGGCTTCTTCTCGTAGAATAGTATGGGTATCGTCCAAAGGATGGCGATCGCCCAAATCATCATAAGTGAAATCGGACCCCATAAAATAATCACCTTTACTGTCACTGGAAATCCGTTTCACTTTTTTGAGTGCTGGCAAATAAATCCACTGATCATCACTTTTGGATGCATCATCATAACTCCATGTCATAAAAGATGTATTTTTTACATCAGCAGGAGAAAGGAAATACATAATTTTCTTTTCACCATTCTTAACTGTTTTCACAAATTGTTTAATTTTTCTGACGCGTTGATTGCCACGGGAATTTTCTATGGTCATGATCAAATTCCCTGTCATATCATTTCCAGTTGGACGATTATAAACATTTTGAATCACTTCAAGCCCG
>JABHGY010000003.1 GCA_018671775.1 Fidelibacterota bacterium | reverse complement strand
TTTTCTGAAGTATATAAAACACTTTATTCTCGAACCATTGATGATGTTCCTATCGAAAGTGTCACATGGCGCGTATTAACCAAAGGACCTTCACCGGAAATTCGCCTTCAACAAGTATTTGATGCTGGAGAACATTCTACCCTAAAAGGGCATCGACATGTAAGATTCGCTGATATGGATCATGCAATCGAATGTCCAGTTTATAGCCGATATGGATTAATTATTGGAGATAAAATGAAAGGGCCTGCCATCATTGAAGAAAAAGAATCCACATTTGTGATTGGCCCAAATAGTGAATTTTCTGTGGATAATCAAATGAACATAGTTGTGGATATTGATTATGAATAGATTATTTAAAAATAAAGGACATTGGCGAAGGCTTTTTACTTTCCCCTGTCATAGGGGAAATACAATGGGGTCAGAAAAATCGGTAAAAGCCTATGAAGAATATTAAAGAAATCAACAAACCAAAGTTAAAGACCATTCGACGCTTAAATCGAAATCAGCCAACACCCTGGGAATGGAAATTATGGCAGTATTTAAAAGAGCGACAATTAGATGGTCACAAATTCAGACGACAAGTAAGTATTCATGATTATGTTGTGGACTTTTGCTGTTTGGATTTAAAATTAGTTATCGAATTAGATGGAAGTGGAAATCTATATCCAAAACAACAGAAAAAAGATAAAATACGAGAAATTGATTTAACAAAATGGGGTTATAAAATCATTCGATTTTTCAATAATGAAATTGATGAAAATTTAAATGAAGTATTAGAAATAATGTCTTCAAAATGTAAAGAATTGGAGAATTAGCTTATGATTCCACAATTTATTAAACCCCCATTATCCCCCTATGACAGGGGGATTTGTAAGGATTACACTATAATAATTTTCAGGAATCCTTTTATTCTCTCCCTTGTAATAGGGGAGAACCAAAGTTGGAGCGAAATGGAAATCCCGAACTTGTTTCGGGGTGGGGTCAAAAATAGACGAGTGAACGATGAATAATAAAAATTTTGACGGCATAACATTAAGTATTTTATGGTCACGACTACTGGCCATTGTAGATGAAGCCGGAACTGCATTGCAACGCACATCTTTTTCTACTGTTACGCGGGAATCCAATGATTTTGCAGTCGTTCTCATGGATACAAAAGGGCGCTCGATTGCACAATCCACCATATCTGTCCCATCTTTTTTAGGGGTGATTCCCATGATGGCAAAATATTTATTGAACGGGGATTTCCCTTTAGACTCATGGAAACCCGGCGATGTAGTCACCACAAATGACCCCCAACTTTGCGCCGGACATAAACCAGACGTAGGCGTTGTTTCTCCAATTTTCCATAAGAATAAAATAATTGGATTCATTGGAACTATTTCCCATGTGCCAGATATTGGTGGCGTTTTATGGGGTGCAGGAGCTCGAGATGCTTACGAAGAAGGATTATTAATCCCACCTACAAAATTATATTCCGAAGGTGTGCAAAATGAAACTTTGATAAGTTTAATTGAAAATAATGTCCGAGCCCCTATGCAAACCATTGGTGATATTCGTGCACAAATTGCAGCAAATGACCAAGGTCGAAAAGGACTAATTTCATTAATGGACGAAGTAGAATTGGACGATATTTCTGCATTGGCCGATCAAATTATAGCTGCATCAGAAAAAGCCATGCGCGACGCAATTTCCAAAGCTCCAGATGGAACATTTCGATATTCATATGGCGCAGATGGAGATGGACTGGAAGAACCCATTACTATTGAATGTGCAGTCATAATAAAGGGGGATGAAATAACGGTTGATTACGAAGGCACAAGTAGTGCCCATACTTTGGGTATAAATGCTGTCTTGAATTATACTTATGCTTACACGGCCTATCCGATTAAATGCACATTTAGCCCCGATGTGCCAAATAACGATGGTGCATTTAAACCTATTACTGTAAAAGCACCACGGGGTTCCCTTTTAAATGCAACTGGATATGTTCCTGTTGGCGCACGAAATATGACAGGGAACATGCTACACGCGCCTGTGTTTGGTGCTTTAGTTCAAGCCGTCCCAGAACAAGTTCAAGCTGACTGCGGAGCACCGTGTTGGTGCGTCGTTTTAAATGGTCGCGATCCTGAACGAGATAATATGGAATTTGTAGAATATTTCTTTTTAAATGGTGGCTATGGTGCTCGTCCAACTCGCGATGGAGAAGGTATTTTAAGTTTTCCCACAAATGTATCCAATGTGCCTATTGAAGTATTGGAAAGTTCAACGCCTATTCGATATCATGAAAAATCACTCATACCCAATTCTTCCGGAATGGGAAAATTTCGTGGTGGACTTGGACAAAAAATTGTTTTTGAAGTGGTGAATGAAACGGGTGTCAATATGTCCGTATTAACTGAAAAACTAAAATCAGTTTCTAAAGGATTAAAAGGTGGAAATGATTCAATTCATGGGAAAATTTCTAT
>JABHGY010000038.1 GCA_018671775.1 Fidelibacterota bacterium | reverse complement strand
TTTATAAGCCTTCACAGGCAAAAGATATTTTTGCAAAGTGGTTTAGATTTAAAAACATTTCTATTTAAGCAAAATGACTAAACCTCTTATTGGGGTTAATCCCTACTATTTTGAGCGCCACAAATCTTGGTGGAATGCCACGCAAGAAAAATACTACAAAGCCGTTTATTTAGCAGGTGGAATACCCATGACACTCCACCATGTGTCTTCGGAAATTGCTATAGAAGAGATTGCAAATAAAATAGACGGGTTTGTAATGGTGGGTGGGCCAGATTTACCTCATCAAACTTATAATAGTCAAAACCCGGACTTACTTGACGAAGACGTGATGCACAAAGACAGAGAGCAATTTGATCGAACATTATTTTTAGCAATGAAAAATAAGGGAAAGCCCATTTTAGCCATTTGTGTTGGATTTCAACATATTAATGTCATTTATGGTGGTACGCTCTATGAAGACATTCCAAGCCAAACAAAAGAAAGCGTATTTCACGGTGTCTTTAACGGTGATTGGGTAGAACATTCTGTGCGATTAAAAGACAAATGTCTTATTGCTCAAGCTATGGGAACAACAAATTCCGTTATTCCCAGCACACATCACCAAGGGATTCGAAAATTAGGAGACGGACTTCGGGCAGTTGCTTGGGCGGAAGATGGACTGATCGAAGCCATAGAAGATAAAAAAACCCCCGATGCTTTCATTGCTGTGCAGTGGCATCCTGAAATTGATATTCAAAGCCAAGAGCAGTTACGATTATTCCAATGGCTAACAAAAAAAGCAGCCACAAAAATAGAGGCTTTAAGCAATAAAAATTACCTGTCTGCGTAAGGACACGCACAGGAAGACGACTATTTATTCTCGGTTTAATAGTTTTTAATCTGTGACCTTTAGCACGTCAGTTATTGCTTGAATAAGACCTTCTTTTGGGAGGGCGCCAACTGACATTTGAGGCTTCCCATCTTTTGGTACAAATAACATAGAGGGAATACTTTTGATATTAAAAGTGCCAGCCAATTCTTGTTCCTGTTCCGTATTGACTTTATATATATTCACTTTTCCGGCATACGCCTTTGATAATTCTTCCAAGATAGGAGCGACAGTTTTACAGGGGCCACACCAGTCTGCATAAAAATCGATAATACAGGGGATATCGCCCTCGAATGTCCATTCTTTATTCTTTTCCCAATTAAAAACCTTGTCTTGAAAACTTTCTTTGTTTAATAATTCTGTCATGGTAATTCCTATTGTTTTTTATTATTCAGTCTTTAGATGTAGTTGATTAAAAAAAGTTACACATTTTGGAATACTCTCTCTACTTCTCTTAATACAAAATATTTTAATAAAGACAAAACAGTCATAAATTAAGGCATGTTTTTTAAGTCTATCGAGGTTAACATGAACTGGTTCATAACATTCGCAAACTCATCCATCGGTAAAAAGATTTTTATGGCTATCACAGGTCTTTTTTTGTCGCTATTTCTTATTATCCATCTCATTGGGAACTTGACTCTTTTTGGCGGTCCGGAATTTTTTAATAGCTATGTTTCAACCTTGTCAGCGGTGAGACCGTTAGTTCGATTCATTGAAACAATATTGACACTTATTTTCTTAGTACATATTGTAAATGGTATTCGAATTACTCTTGAAAATAAAAGAGCAACACCTGATAAATATATTTCTAATAAAACCAATGAAAACAGCTCTTTTTTCTCTAGAAATATGGGATTAACTGGCAGTGTTATTTTTATATTTTTAGCCATTCATCTTCAAACAATTTGGTATCAATTCCAAATTCAGCATGATGGAGGACATTTTTATAAAATTGTGATGAACAATACCATTGGATTTGGTAATATATTTGTGACGCTTCTTTATAGTATTGCTATGATATTATTATCTTTTCACCTTCGTCATGGCTTTCAATCTGCTTTTCAAACATTTGGTATTCGATATAATAAATATGGCAAATTAATTGAATGGGTTGCTGTCTTTTTTTGGTTAATTATTCCTTTAGGTTTTTTATCTATTCCTATCTATTTCGGACTTATAAAAGGAGGGTTCTAAAATGTTTCCTGAATCAAAAATTCCATCTGGCCCCTTAGCAGAAAAATGGACAAAACATCAATTTGACCTTAAACTTGTAAACCCATCCAACAAAAGGAAGTATGATATTATTGTGGTTGGCACAGGTTTGGGTGGCGCCGCCGCCGCCGCATCCTTTGCGGAAATGGGGTATAATGTAAAAGCATTTTCATATCATGAATCACCGAGGAGAGCACATAGCATTGCAGCACAAGGGGGCATCAATGCAGCAAAAAATTACCCCAATGATGGAGACAGTGTATTTCGGCTATTTTATGACACAATAAAAGGCGGAGACTATCGCTCTAGAGAAGCCAATGTTTATCGATTAGCTGAAGTAAGCAATGCCATTATTGATCAATGTGTTGCTCAAGGGATTCCTTTTGCAAGAGAATATGGAGGGCTTTTAGACAACCGATCATTCGGTGGAGCGCAAGTATCACGCACTTTTTATGCCCGCGGTCAAACAGGGCAACAGTTATTATTAGGCGCATATTCTTCTTTGGTTCGCCAAATGCACAAAGGAAAAGTTCAGTTTTATCCGCGACACGAAATGTTAGAACCAGTCTTAATTGAAGGAGAAGCAAAAGGAATTATAACTCGAAATTTAGTTACGGGTAAAATATCATCTCATTCTGCTAACGCAGTTGTTTTGGCAACAGGTGGCTATGGAAATGTTTTTTTCCTATCAACAAATGCTATGGCGAGCAATGGAACTGCCGCCTGGAGAGCTTATAAAAAAGGTGCATACTTTGCTAACCCGAGCTTTACCCAGATTCACCCAACATGTATTCCTGTGGCGAGCGACCACCAATCTAAACTAACGCTAATGAGTGAAAGCTTACGGAATGATGGACGTGTATGGGTTCCTAAAAAGGAAGGTGATGATCGTCATCCTAATGATATTCCTGAAGAAGATAGAGATTATTATTTGGAACGACTTTATCCATCATTCGGGAATCTAGTCCCAAGAGATGTGGCGAGCCGCCGTGCAAAAGAAATGTGTGATGAAGGTCGAGGTGTTGGCCCAACCAAATTAGCCGTTTATTTAGATTTCGAAGATGCTATTAACCGTATGGGGAAAGATCAAGTAACGGCAAAATATGGAAACTTGTTTGATATGTATCAACAAATAACTGGAGAAAATCCTTATAATGCGCCTATGCGTATTTATCCTGCAGTTCATTATACCATGGGCGGTATTTGGGTTGATTATAATCTCATGACAACCATTCCAGGACTTTATGTTTTAGGTGAAGCAAATTTTTCAGATCATGGAGCTAATCGCTTGGGTGCGAGCGCTTTAATGCAAGGATTAGCGGATGGATATTTTGTTATTCCCTATACCATTGGAGATTATCTTTCTAAACATTTGGGAGAAAAAGTATCTACAGAGCATGATGCTTTTAAGAAAGCAAAAGACAGTGTCGATGAAAATTTAGATCAACTTTTATCTATCAACGGAAATCGAACCGTGGACAATATCCATAAAGAATTAGGATTGATTATGTGGAATAATGTTGGCATGGCGCGGAATAAAGAAGGTCTAGAAAAAGCGATAATTGAAATTCCAAAACTCCGAGACGAATTTTGGTCGAATGTTAAAATTTCAGGAAAGTTAAATGAGTTAAACCCCGAACTTGAAAAAGCGGGGCGATTAGCAGACTTTTTGGAATTAGGAGAATTAATGGCTCGCGATGCATTAACTCGTGAAGAATCGTGTGGAGGACATTTCCGCACCGAACATCAAACAGAAGAGAATGAAGCATTGCGCGATGATGAAAACTTTACCTTTGTTTCAACGTGGGAGCACAAAGGGACAGATAAACATCCAAAACTTCACAAAGAAGTATTAGAGTTTGAGAATGTGGAACTAACCACAAGGAGTTATAAGTAATGGATATTCAAGTAAAAGTATGGCGGCAAACCAAAACTGACTCTGTAGGAAATTTCGAAACATATCCAGTAAGAGATGTTTCAGAAGATATGTCGTTTTTTGAAATGTTAGACTATCTCAATGATACATTGGTTATGGGTGGGAAAGATCCTATCGCTTTTGACCATGATTGTCGAGAGGGTATTTGTGGTACTTGTGGCGTATTTATAAATGGCAGAGCTCACGGCCCCCTTCGTGGCGTAACCACCTGTCAACTTCACATGAGAAGTTTCAATGATGGAGAAACACTTGTTGTTGAGCCTTGGCGCGCCAAATCATTCCCCGTAATACGAGATTTGGTAGTTGATCGACAATCTTTTGATCGCATTATGGAAGCGGGCGGATATATATCTATTAACACTGGAAATGCGCAAGATGCAAACGCGTTACCTATCGCCAAAGACGATGCAGATGCAGCAATGGATGCGGCGGCTTGTATTGGTTGTGCCGCTTGTGTGGCTACCTGTAAAAACTCATCTGCAATGCTTTTTGTTTCTGCGAAAGTTTCTCAGTTCTCTCATCTCCCCCAAGGTCAACCAGAGCGGACAAAGCGTGTCCTAGATATGGTCGCCCAAATGGATGAAGAAGGATTTGGATCTTGCACAAATACAGGTGCTTGTGAAGTAGAATGCCCAAAAGAGATATCACTTGTGAATATAGCAAGAATGAACCGAGAGTTTTTTAAGGCGTCCTTAGTTTAGTTTTAACGTATCAATTAATAAAAAAGCCTCTAGAAATAGAGGCTTTTTTATTGTAATTATTGT
>JABHGY010000163.1 GCA_018671775.1 Fidelibacterota bacterium | reverse complement strand
GCTTAATTTATAAGATACAAATAACAGGAAAAACAAATAGTAAGATTCGAATGATTGTAAAGGATCATCTAAACTATTTGTGAGCAAAAACGAATATTTTAAAAGGATTCAAAGGAGAAAGTAAGCATGAGTGAACAAAGAGAACATTGGAAATCTAAAGCTGGATTTATTCTAGCGGCAGCTGGCTCTGCGATTGGCTTGGGAAATATATGGAAATTCCCTTACATCGCAGGTGAAAATGGAGGAGCCGCCTTTATCTTTATTTATCTTATTTGTATTGCATTGATTGGCTTACCCGTTTTGATTGCAGAGGTTTTATTAGGACGAAGCACGCAACGAAATCCTGTGGGGGCATTCAAAAAACTTTCAGGGAAACCGTTCTGGATTATGATTGGGAGCATGGGCGTCATCGCTGGCTTTGTGATTCTTTCTTTTTATACAGTCATTGCTGGTTGGTCTATTGGTTACATTGTTGAAGCCCTCAAAGGCTCTTTTTCTCAATTTTCTGACCCTGGTATCTCATCGTCTTATTTTGAGGAGCTGACGGGTAATGTGAATTGGATTGTGGGTTATCATACTCTTTTCTCAATTTTAACCATGTGGGTGGTCTATGCCGGGATTAATAAAGGCATTGAGCAAGGAAGTAAAATCATGATGCCCGTTCTCTTTTTTCTATTGGTTCTTTTAGTCATCCGTGGCATTACCCTTCCTGGCGCAGAAAAAGGTTTGGCTTTTTTATGGTCACCAGATTGGTCAAAGATTTCAGGTCAATCGGTGCTGATTGCTTTGGGACATGCTTTTTTTACCATTAGTCTTGGCATGGGGGCGATGATGACTTACGGCTCATATCTTTCGGAAAAGGACAATATCCCCAGCGCATCGCTTCAAATTGTATTTTTAGATACGTTTATTGCACTTTTGGCAGGCGTGGCTATTTTCACGGCTGTTTTCGCCATGGGACAAGATCCTGCCAGTGGCCCTGGGTTGATTTTTGTAACCTTGCCTGTTGTGTTTGCCAAAATGCCTGGCGGCGTAATCTGGGCAGTTTTATTCTTTTTGCTCTTGACGCTTGCTGCGTTAACCTCAGCGATTTCTTTATTAGAAGTAGTGGTTGCCTATTTTGTGGACGAACGAAAATGGAAGCGACATAAGGCAGTGATGGTTTTTGGCTTTGTCGTCTTTTTAGTTGGCATCCCAAGTGCATTATCGTTTAACGTGATGAAAGATGTTCATTTTTTTGGAAAAACATGGTTTGATAATGCGGACTATTTAGCTTCAAACATTTTACTGCCTGGAGGTGGACTCTTTATCTCCATATTTGTCGGATGGATTTGGGGTTTTGATAAAGTGCTCATCGATTTGAAAAAGGGGTCAGAATCCTTATTTACTAAATATCCCATGATTATTCAAGCGTGGCGTATATTTTTGCGTTACTTGTCACCGGTAATGATTATGATTGTCTTTCTCCATTCTGTTGGATTGCTTGAAAGTGCCATGCACCAACTCAGAACCAGCTGGGTAATGATTTCTTTAGTCTGTGGCCTGCTTTATTTGTTCATTCAATCGAGGAAAAAATAGATAATGCTTATTGCTCGCCTTATGCCACCAGAAAGTTCATCTTTTAAAAAAGGGGCTGAATTCGTTAAAAAATATGATAACTGTATAGCTTCAAAAGTGCCTCTACAACTTTTTGGCTTATGGAGTTTGTTTTTTGCAGGATTAAGTTTCGGCGCTGGGAATATAGATCGCTACGCCTATTGGGACGGCTCTGGATATTTGCTGGAAGGTTTAGGGCTTTTCCTTTTAACGGCGATATATATGCTTGTTCTTCGTCCGAAAAAAATCATAAATTTATCATTGCCTATCCAAAATAGATTGCATCGATTTAAATTTATTCTATTCACTTTAATTGTCTTTCTAATCGGATTTACATTGAAGTCCAAAGCCATGATTCAAGCGGATAGTTTGATGGGGATAAGTCCATACCTTTTTAGTATTTTAGGAGGAGCGCTAATTTTTAACATTCCCATTCAATTAAACGAAGAAACAGGCAAGTGGGATGTTTCAAATTGGGAGAATAAATCTTCAGTTTTAATTTCGTCATCCATTTTAATCGGCTTAGGCACCCTACTCGCTTTTGTTTTGGACGATCCCATCATGAGCACGGTTTCTATGATTGCTTTACCGTTTTCAGTGATTGCCCTCGTTTTCCCGTCACATATTCGCCATATACAACGATTGCGATTTTTCCCTCTCTTTATTTTTTTAATGTTTCTTGCTGTTCGACTCCCGTGGATACTTTTCCCATTAGCTGTATTATTTTTTCTATTGCGAACATTTTATTATTTTCGATATGGCATAATTTATCCATCCTTCGGTGTCGATCATGACGAAGAAATCTGAATATGATTTAATTATAGTTGGAGCGGGACCTGCTGGAACGTCCGCCGCGCTCTATGCAGATCGATTGGGATTAAAATCACTCTTACTTGATAAATCTATATTTCCCAGAGATAAGATTTGTGGAGATGCCTTGTCGGGGAAATCCGTTCGTATATTACGTGAATTAAATTTATTAGAGAAAACACGAAATCTTCCCGGTGCCCATATTAAGAGAATCACCTTTGGCGGACCAAAATATCAACAATTCGATTTGCATCTCAAGGGCGATTCCCAGGGAAGAAATGATGAAGGCTTCTCGATACGGAGAGAAATATTTGATGAAATGATGTTTCGATCGGTTCAGGAAAAAGGCGTAGAAACTTTAGAAGGTTTTACCGTTAAATCGCTCATCCAAGAAGGGTCGCAACTTGTGGGTGTAAGTGGAACTTTAGAAGGCGTCACTGAAGAAAAATCATTTTATGGTAAAATCATTTTAGGCGCAGATGGGGCGAAATCTGTAGTGGCAAGAAAAATGAAGCTTTATGATATGGACATGGAAAATACTTCTGTGGGTATTCGGTGTTATTATGAAGGTGTAAAGGATTTAACAGACCAAATTGAATTGCATTATGTGCCAGAATTGAATCCGGGATATTTGTGGATTTTTCCTTCAGATGGAATTCGGGCAAATATTGGTGTAGGCTTATCCAAAGATCATGCGAAAAAGAAAAAAATCAATCTCGTTAAAGTCATGGAAGAAATTTTATCAAAACCACCTTTTGCAGAACGATTTGCTGACGCAAAACCTTTAGAAAAACCAAAGGGATGGAACCTACCTCTTGGGAGTGTCCATAGAGAAAATCATGGTAATGGATTTATGCTTTTGGGTGATTCTGCTGGTTTAGTTGATCCTTTTACAGGTGAGGGGATTGGTAATGCCCTGGTTTCGGGAAAAATTGCGGTGGAAACGGCAAAAGTCGCCTGTGATGCAAATGACCTCACCTCAAAGATTTTATCAAGGTATGATCAAAATTTGTGGGACGAATTGGGCTCAGAATTAAGGGTAAGCACTAAACTGCAGAATCTGGCAAAGTCACGTTTCTTACTTAACTTTGTTATGGGAAGAGCAGCAAACAACGAAGGCGTTCGTGAAATCATTTCCGGGATGCTCGCCAACGAAATCCCAAAGGACCAATTAAGTAATCCGCTATTTTATTTGAAATTATTATTTTATTAAGGATAGGTATGAATCGTATTGAATTATTGAAAAAATTAAATTTATCTCAGTTTACAGCCTTTGATTTTGAGACAACGGGATTGAGTTCCAAAACAGATCGTCTTATTGAAATTGCAGCCATTCGTTTTGTGGATGGAGAGCCAAAAGAAAAATTTATAAAATTAATTAAGCCTGACAAACCTATTCCTCATTTTATCACAGAAATAACGGGCATTTCCAATCCAATGGTTCAAGATGCGCCGAAAGAGGCAGACATCATTGATGAATTTTTTAAATTTTTAGGGGATGATCCACTTGTAGCACACAACATTCGATTTGATAAGGCATTTTTAGATCAATTATGTGATCGCTTTGATAAACCTAAATTTGAAAATAAACTTTATGATTCGCTTCCCTTGGCGCGAGCTGTGATGTTTGATCAGCCGGTTTTTAATTTGGGTGCCCTGGCTAGCTATTTCGGTTTGTCTGCCGAAGGGTCACATCGCGCAGAAAAAGATACGGAAAATTGTGGAATTCTTTTTCTAAAACTATTAGATGAATTGGCATCATATCCTTTAGAAGTAATTGCGAAAGTTATTGCATTAGTGAAAAAGGCCGATTTACCTAATAAATCACTTTATATAGATTTAGGGACAGCCTTAACGCAAATGGGAGATTTAAAATCTGGTTTAACTGATTCAAGTCTTGAGCGAGATTTGCGCCCAAATATATTTCAATGCGAAGGAACAAATCATCCAGATTCTTTATCAGCGGAAGATGTATTTGGAGAAAAAGGGATCTTGAGTAAAAGATTATCTCAGTTTGAATATCGTTCGGGACAAGAAAAATATGCGCGATTTTCGGATGAAATCATGAATGGTGAAGCGAAGATTGGTGTGGTAGAAGCGGGAACAGGATTGGGAAAGTCCATGGCGTATTTATTTCCTACCATTAAAAGAGTTGAGCGTGTTAAGTCGGATGGCCCTACGATTATATCTTGTCATACAAAACATCTTCAAGATCAATTGTTTTATAAAGATTTACCCATGTTGTCTGATGCTATGGACGTCGGCATGCACGCAACGGTTCTTAAGGGGCGAGGAAATTACATTTGCAAAACGCGCTTGAATTGGCTGATTGGTGGCGACCATGTTTATAGGTCGGAAGAAATAGAAGCGCTCGTGCCTCTGTTTTTTTGGATGCATTGGACAAAAACAGGCGATTTGAGTGAGTGTGAAGGGTTCTGGAATGCGAGATATACGTGGTTGGCAGGATTAATCAACAGCGAACCTGGATTTTGCACAACAGATTTATGTCGAAATCATCAAGGCTGTTATTATGGAAAAGTGCGCCGATCTGTTTTTAAATCGCATGTGATTATTGTGAATCATGCATTGCTATTAGCCGAATCACAAAGACCGGGTTTGTTGCCCGCATTTGATCGCTTAATCGTGGATGAAGCACATAATTTAGTTCCAGTGGCATACAATCAGTTTACACTTGAGTTAAACCAAATGGGAATGAATTATGTTATTCAGGATTTAGATCCATCTCAACCCAGATCTCTGCGATGGAATCAACAATTAACAGCTATTGGTGATTTGAATCTTGAAATGAAACAGATTCATGAACGTTTAAAGTTGAATGCAAAAAAAGCTTTAGATGCAGGAAAATCATTTTTTACTAGCTTAGCAGAGGAGAGAAGAAAGGATTTTGATTTAACGCGCATATATCCAGAAAAAGTGATACTACATAATTTAATTGAAGAGTTTGCGCCCATTTATTTAGAACTATCAAGCCTTTTGGATAGCTTGGCGCAATTTTCTAAAACGGCTGATATGGCAAAAGAGCTTATGCTGAAAATAGATCCGGGTAGAGGAGATTATCCCTTGCTGCATCAAGTTTTAGAAAATGGAAATGAAAAAGTAAAAACGTTGATACATCAAGTTAAAATTCTGACCAGTTCTCCCAATCCTGATTGGACATATTGGTTAGATGGGAAAATCAAAAACTATAAGCAAAGTAATGAATCTTTTCATATCACGATTTATGGATCTCCTGTGGATGTTTCTCAAACATTATCCTCCGATTTTTTCCAACGATTTGAGCATTGTTTATTGACCTCCGCAACCCTGCGAGTTGATGATTCTTTCGGTTATTTTCTCAATCGCACCGGCTTGAAATTATTGGATGTTGACCGAGTTAGCCATAGCACCTTTGAGAGTCCATTTTTCTATGAAGATCAAGTAGAATATCATCAATATGGTGGACAACAGCCTATTTCAAATGATCCAAAATCTTTGGCAGAAGTGGTTTACAATGCGTATCACAAATATCAGAAAAAAATGCTCGTACTGTTTACATCGCGCAAAATGTTAACAGATGTTTATAAAATTTTAAAAGAAATGCCTGGAGGAAAAGATTTACCCTTATTTCCTCAATTACGAGGCACATCTCGGCAAGCCCTTATCAAAGGGATGTCTCAAGGGGAATCAGGCATTTTGCTTGGAACGAATGCTTTTTGGGAAGGCATAGATCTCCCGGGCGAATTGTTGGAAGTATTGGTTTTGACTAAATTACCATTTGATGTGCCCACCGATCCCATCGTGAAAGCATATAGTGAGCTGGTTAAGGAATTGGGCGGAAATCCTTTTATGGAATATACGGTGCCAGAAAGCGTCATTCGTTATAGACAAGGATTTGGACGACTCATT
>JABHGY010000162.1 GCA_018671775.1 Fidelibacterota bacterium | reverse complement strand
GATTTTATACTTTCGTCAAATTAGCGTATTTAACGATGAGCTTTTTCTTTACACCATCATGGAAAACCACGCCGACGCGTTGGTTTTCACCTGTTCCGCTGAGCGCCATAATTTGTCCTGAACCGAAGATGGCATGACTTACCTTATCTCCCACGCGAAAATCATCAAATGCCGTTACGGTTCGGCTCAGTTTTGTGCGTGTATATTTTCGTGCAGCGCCACCGATTACTTTCCGTGTTAAAGCCGATGAAAAAGACAAACGTTCAAGGTATTTTTCAGGAATCTCTTTCACAAACCGCGACACTAATCCAGAAGCAACTTCCGCGCCAATTCGTCTTCGATTGGTGGCATACAATAAATAGACCCGCTGTTCCGCGCGGGTGAGAGCCACATAAAATAATCGCCGTTCTTCCTCTATACCTTTCTCTGTTTGTAAGGCATTATACAAGGGGAAAAGGCCATCATCTAAGCCAGCTACAAACACGACTGGGAACTCTAACCCTTTCGAAGAATGAATGGTCATGAGTGTCACTCGATTGTCATCATCATTCCAATGGTCAATATCAGAAAGTAAAGATACCTCTTCTAAAAATTGATTTAATGTGGCATCTTTGTTCCGCTCACAATAGGCATCGATACTATTAAGCAATTCAATTACATTTTCATATCGTTCCCGATCTTCCGGATCATTGGAATTTTTAAAATGGCTTAAGATGCCCACTTCTTCCACCAAACTTCTGGATAATTCGTTGGGGCTCAAGGTATGACGTAGCTCATGATATTTCATCATTACGGTGTAAAATTTCGCCAAAGCATCAGATTGTTTTCCACGGATGTGCATTTCCGTTGGCGTCTTAAAAACATCGAAAAGTTCAATCTTATCTTCTTCCGCTTTAGCAACACATTTGTTAATGGTTTTAACTCCAATTCCTCTTGTTGGGAAATTCAAGATGCGTCTAAGGGAAACTGTATCTTTCAGATTCATCAATAATCGCAAGTAGGCAATGACATCCTTCACTTCTTTTCGATTATAAAAGCGAATGCCACCCACAATATTGTAAGGAATTCCGATTCTTCGAAGGCTGTCTTCTAAAGCTCTTGATTGAGCATTTGTTCGATATAAAATAGCAAAATGATTGAAGGTTCTTTTCTTGAGTTTTATCTCTTTTTCTAAAGCCGAAACAATCGCATCCGCTTCTTCCAATTCATCCACCGTTTCAATAAGTGCAAGAGGCTCTCCTTCTCCACAAGCCGCAACGAGTTGTTTTTCGGCTCTTTGGACGTTTTTCCCGACGACAGAAATGGCCGCTTCTAAAATTTGCTGGGTGGATCGATAATTCTTTTCTAAGGTAAAAACACGGCAAGAAGGGAAAAACTTCTCAAAATTTAGGATATTAGTAACATCCGCTCCTCTCCAGCCATAAATGGATTGATCATCGTCTCCAACCACGGTTATTTGACCATGTTGTTCTGACAATAGAGTTAGAAATTCATACTGGGGACGGTTCGTATCTTGATACTCATCCACCAAAATATATTTCCACATATTTTGATATTTAGTCAAAATATGTGGATTCTTATCAAATAGTTCCAATGGCTTTAATAATAAATCATCAAAATCTAAAGCATCATTTTCTTTTAATTTATCCTGATATGCTTTATAAACATCAGCCACCAATTTATCAAATTTATTTCGTGCTTTTCTTGCCTGAGCTTTTGGGGTAATCATTTTACTTTTATACTGAGAAATTTGATTTCGAACCATGTTCGGACTAAGCATATCTTTTGGAACATTCAATTCTGCCAAAACGATTTTCATTAAGTCCAATTGATCTTGCACATCATAAATAGCAAAATGTCGACTATAACCCAAAATACTGATTTCACTTCTTAACAATCGCGCACAAATTGAATGAAAAGTGCCTATATTAATATTCAGGTCTTTTTGCCCAAGCATACTCGCCACACGAGATTTCATTTCGCTCGCTGCTTTATTGGTGAACGTCACGGCCAAAATCTCTTCTGGTTTATAATGTCCACCTTCTATGAGATAATGCATTTTGTGCGTTAATACGCGGGTTTTACCACTGCCTGCACCGGCAAAAATCAAAACCGATCCCTCAATCGCTTCAACGGCTGCTTTTTGGGTTTTATTTAGATCTTTTAGACTCATATATTTTTCTTCCTTTTCAATTCTCTTCTGATTTTTTGAAATACTTTTTTTGCTTTTAGATGATCTTTTTCATTCGTGGTAAATGTGTGTTTTCCATCTCCTTTTGCAACAAAAAATAAATAATCATGCTCATTAGGATATAATGCAGCACGTATGGATTCTTTGCCGGGGGAGTTGATGGGTCCTGGTGGCAATCCATTATTTAAATACGTATTGTAAGGTGATCTTATCTTGAGATCTTTATTCAACAAGCGCCTCGGTCCATCCAAAATAATATATTGAATGGTGGGATCAGCTTGCAACTTCATTCCCATTCTTAAGCGATTGTGATACACGCCAGAAATAATCGGTCTTTCACTGTTGTAAATCACTTCCCCCTCGATGATAGAAGCTAAGGTGAGAATTTCTTTCTCACTCATATTCATACTTGCCAACCGATCATTAAATTCTGAAGTCCAAATGGATTGATATTGTTTAACCATGGTTTTTATCACAGATTCAGGAGAATCTCCTTCAAAAAATAAATAGGTATCTGGAAATAAATACCCTTCTAATGATTCACCTTTAATTCCTAAACTATTTATAAATATTTTGTTCATAGTTAATGCGGAAAATTGCTCTTCAGAAAATCCTAACTTTTCGACAAATACTTTAGCAATTTGTGACATGTTGAGCCCTTCAGGGATCATAATTCTCTTTCTTTCTGGCGTGCCATTGACCAGTTGATCAATTAAAGTGTAGTGATTTGATATATTCCTAAACTGAAATACGCCAGCTTGAATATTTTTTTCATGTCCAAGCAAATGAACAGCCATTAGAAATGTCCGTTCATTTGATATTATCCCTTTATCCAACAATCCATGACTTACTTCCTGCAAGGAGGCTCCTTTTGTTATTTTGTGTCGGGTATGTTCTTCGTGGCGTGCTTGTGGCCAAAAAAGGATCCACATAGTCACGATAATCAACAGACTAATGGTGAATCTTGCTCCGAAAAGAAACTTATGTTTATAGCTTTCTAAATATCCCATTTTAGGGGGGCGAATTTATCTAATTATTGAAGCGTATGTCAATTTATAAAATCACAGTAATTTATACTCGGATCAAAAAAAGTCATATTCTAATAAAAATGTTTTTGGACAGCGCTATTATTCCTTTAATTTCGCCGTCGTTATGAGCAAACTATTTAAGCAATCCAGTGATACGCAAAATGGACGTCTTTTTGAGACATGGTCATTTTCAAAATATAATTATATATATTTTGGGATTGGACTATTATTGATTATCATTGGATATTTTGTGATGGCAAGTGGTGAGGTTAATAGCTTTCAAAGTTTAACTTTAGCACCCATCATGCTTTTTGCAGGATATATTATTTTTATC
>JABHGY010000161.1 GCA_018671775.1 Fidelibacterota bacterium | reverse complement strand
CCGGACTTAACAGAAATTCAAGCCAATGTTTTAAAAGCGTTGGGATCTACTGATGTAATGGTTTTTCATGGTCGCGATGGATTGGATGAAATTTCTACTACAGTCACCACCAAGATTAGTCAAATGCAAGCTGGCTGTGATGTAACTACTTTTGAATTTGATGCCACAGAATTGGGATTGAATCGAGTGTCTCTTGATGATCTTCAAGGGGGAGAACCAACAGAAAATGCGGAAATGATTCGAGCAATATTGAATGGTGAAAAAGGACCAAAACGAGACATTGTTTTACTCAATGCGGCCGCAGGAATTATCGTTGGTGGCAAAGCCAAAGACTTAAAAGAAGGATTAGCAAAAGCGACCGAATCAGTGGATTCCGGGGAAGCTCTAAACATATTAAATCAATTAGGAAAATGAATATTCTAGACACAATATTAGACGCAAAGCGTCAAGAAATCAAACACATCAAAGATGTTAAAATTCAAAAAATTCAACCACGGAGTTTAAAACAGGCTTTGTCTTCATCCGGAATTTCTGTCATTGCAGAAATAAAAATGAAATCTCCCAGTGAAGGGGATATTTTCCCCAATGCAGATCCGGTTCAAATTGCAAAAGAGTATGAATCGGCTGGCGCTTCTGCTATTTCTGTATTGACGGATGAGCAATTTTTTGGGGGCAGTTTAGATATTTTAACTGCCGTTCGAAAAGCAGTGTCCATCCCTGTTATCCGTAAAGATTTTATTATTGATGAAAAGCAAATTTTAGAAACTGTTCATCATCAAGCCGATGCGTTTTTACTTATTGCCGATGCCTTGGATCAAGATGCTTTGCAACAATTAATGAATGATGGAAATAAGGCTGGATTGGAATTTCTTGTAGAATATCACGATGAAGAACATGCTGAATATATTTTTGTTTTAAATCCCGAGATTGTGGGTATCAACTGTCGGAACCTTAAAACCATGACCACCGACATTTCCTATTTTGAAAGAATGATTTCTTCCCTTCCTTCAAATTCTATTAAAGTGGCTGAAAGCGGGATTTCTACATCAGCCGATTTAAAGTATGTCTCAGACCTTGGCTATGATGCTGTATTGATAGGAACATCGTTTATGAAAACCAGGAATCCCGGAAAAGCATTGGAAACTTTGCTTGAGGGACGCTCATGATTCCAACAAAAATTTGTGGTATTACAAATCTTTCGGATGCACAATGCGCTTTAGAAAATGGAACATCTGCCATTGGCTTCATTTTTTATGAAAAAAGTCCGAGAGCTATTTCAATTGAAAATGCTAAAATTATTTCAGATCAAATAACTGGTGAAATTTCGCGCATTGGCGTTTTTGTGAATCATGAAAAAGACTTTATCGATGAAGCAATTTCGGAAGTCCCGTTGAATATGATTCAATTACACGGTGATGAATCACCTGAATTCTGTAATCAATTTGATGTGCCTGTCATCAAAGCACTGCGTATAAAAGATGATGCAAGTTTATCTATCATGGATCAATATAAAGTGGATGGATTTCTGTTGGACACCTTTTCAAAGGATCACTACGGTGGCACGGGTGAAACTTTTGATTGGTCCCTATTAAATAAAAAATCAAATACCCCCATTATTCTATCTGGTGGACTCAATCCAGAAAATATTTTAGACGCCATATCTGCAGTAAATCCTTCTGCCGTTGACATAAATAGTGGTGTGGAATCATCCCCGGGATTAAAAGATCATAGTAAAATAGAACAATTATTTAACCAACTCAAAAAAACATTCTCGAGTGTTCAAGAGTTTAAGTATTCACGAACACATTAACACTCGAACACGATAATACTTTACAAATTATGAAAAACAAATTTAAAGATTATAATCTTCCGGATGCTCGGGGGCATTTCGAGAAATTCGGTGGCAAGTTTGTGCCCGAATCGCTCATTCCCGCTTTAGAACAACTGGAGAAATATTACGCTGAAGCAAAAATGGATGAATCATTTCAAAATGAATTGAATGACTTGCTGAAACATTATTCGGGTCGGGAAACTGCCTTGTATTTAGCGTCCCAAATTTCCGAAGAATTAGGATTCAATATTTGGCTTAAACGAGAAGATTTGAACCATACTGGTGCCCATAAAATAAATAATGCATTGGGGCAAATTTTGTTGGCACGACGCATGGGTAAAAATCGAATTATTGCGGAAACAGGTGCGGGACAACATGGTGTTGCTACCGCAACTGTTGCTGCTTTATTTGGATTAGAATGTATTGTTTACATGGGCGAAGAAGATATTCGGCGACAAAAATTGAATGTGTTTCGGATGAATTTATTGGGGGCAGAAGTTCGCCCTGTTTCATCAGGAAGCATGACGCTGAAAGATGCCACTAACGAAGCAATTCGCGATTGGGTAACGAATGTGGAATCCACATATTATTTAATCGGTTCCACCGTTGGTCCCCATCCTTATCCTATGTTGGTTCGAGATTTTCAATCCGTTATCGGCAAAGAAGCAAAAGAACAATTCGCAAATCAATCCGAGCAAAATTTACCCGATCGATTGGTGGCATGTATTGGCGGTGGCTCCAATGCTATGGGTTTATTTTATCCCTTTATTAAAGATGATATAAAAATTGTAGGCGTAGAAGCTGCAGGGAAAGGGTTGGAGTCTGGCAAACATGCCGCCACCTTAACCAAAGGAGACTTTGGTGTTTTGCACGGCGCCGCCAGCACATTACTCCAAAATGAAGATGGACAAGTGACACTCCCCCATTCCATTTCTGCAGGGTTGGATTATCCGGGGATTGGTCCGGAGCACAGTTATCTAAATGAATCGGGTCGGGTGAAATATTTTTCCGCCACAGATGAAGAAGCACTGGATGCATTTCAATGGTTATCGGAAAAGGAAGGTATATTGCCAGCGTTGGAATCGGCTCATGCACTGGCGTATTTACGCCAGAAAAATAATGGAATTAAAAAAGGAGAACATGTTGTGATCTGCCTGTCCGGTCGTGGAGATAAAGATGTTCATACCGTGGCCGAAGCCTTGGGAATTAACTTATGAATCGTATCCAAAAATTATTCAGTGAGCCTAAAGAAAAACTAATTCCATTTTTGACTGCCGGTTATCCGAAATTGAAAAGCACAGTAGATT
>JABHGY010000037.1 GCA_018671775.1 Fidelibacterota bacterium | reverse complement strand
TGAATAAAAAGAATCACACGTAAAACAACTTGCAAAGTTGTTTGATTCTCAATTGCAAAGTTGTTTGATTCTCAATTTAGCAAATTGAGATACAAAAGAATCACACGTAAAACAACTTGCAAAGTTGTTTGATTCTCAATTGCAAAGTTGTTTGATTCTCAATTTAGCAAATTGAGATACCTGTAAAAAATGCGAAAGTTGTTTTTATTTCCGAAAAGTTGGGAATATGGGATGATGTGAATTATGAAAAGACATAACCAACTGTGGCAGGAAATAATTTCATTTGAGAATTTGTTTCTTGCACATAAAAAAGCGCGACTCGGTAAACGCCAGAAGGAATATTGTGCCGATTTTGATATACTATTAGAAATAGAATTATTTCAACTTCAAAAGGAGTTAAGAGAAAAAACCTATCAACCTGGTGCTTATAAAACATTCGAAATAAACGAACCAAAAAAGAGAATGATATCAGCAGCGCCTTATCGTGATAGAGTGGTTCATCATGCATTATGTAACATTATAGAACCCATTTTTGACAAAACTTTTATTTATGATTCGTATGCCAACAGAAAAGGAAAAGGCACGCATAAGGCATTGGATAGATTTGTAAAGTATTTCCGTTCGAGCCAGTTTGTTTTGAAATGCGATATTGTGAAATATTTCCCGTCCATTGACCATGAGATATTGAAGAACCTTATTCGACGGAAAATAAAGTGCAAAGATACGCTTTGGTTAATAGATCTGATTATTAACAATAGTAATCCGCAAACACCTAGAAATGAGTACTTTTCAGGCGATACACTTTTTACGCCGTTTGAACGGAAAAGAGGATTGCCTATCGGAAATTTAACCAGTCAGTTTTTTGCCAATATTTATTTGAATCAATTAGACCATTTTATTAAAGATGAATTAGGTATAAAAAGATATGTTCGTTATGTGGATGATTTTGCGATTTTTTCCCATGATAAAATGTATTTGAGCACACTTCGTAAAAATATTGAAATAAAATTAGAAGAATACCGTCTTCGTATTCATCCGGTAAAAAGTCAGATTACTCAAGTGAAATTTGGCGAAAACTTTCTCGGGTTTCGGATATTCCCAGATAGAATTCGGGTTAAAAGCGATAATTTGAGACGGGCAAGAAAACGGTTGCAAAAAATGGAATTAGATTATAAAAATGGAAACATAGATTTAAAGGAAATAGGTCAATCAGTTCAAAGCTGGGTGTCTCACCTGGACTATGGAGATACCTATTGTTTAAAAGAAAATATTTTTAATAAATTGGTATTTAGTTAATAATGGTAAGAAGGATACCAACCGTTTGGTGCGCTCTGCTCAGTAGATATATGGAATACATCAACTGTGTTGATGCAGTCCAAAGGAATGGTCGCTTCAAATTTCAGCGTAGAATTGACATAGACAATTCACTACAAAAAAGACTATGAATTGATTTAGAATTTTGGAGATTAAAGGTGTTTTGATGATTTTGTAATACATTTAAAAATATTTTGTAAATTACATGTAAGCTTAGTAATGCGAATGAGCATTTTGTTCAAAATATTTTATTTGAGTTAAGGAAATATCATGAAAAAGAGTATAACATTTATCATTATTGTTATTATGGGTTTTGGCATTCTATTTGCTCAATCCGTAAGTAATACCCTGAAAATTAAAAATATTGAAGAAATTGCCCGAGAACAAAACCCCGATTTGTTTTCACCCAAAGATGAGTTTGAAACAAGAGCCGAATACCAAGAAAGACTTTTAAAACAAAAATCTATCCTGAAAAGAGCACAAAATGAAATGCTTGCCAAAGTTGAAGTTCGCAAAAAAGAACGTGCAAGATTAGCAATAGAACGGGATACAGAAATAGAACGACAGCTCCAAATCAAGATTGTGGAATCTTTATCGCCGGCGACGTTTACGCCTACGTCCTTGGAATCATATAATGCAGAGAATAATAGTTTTCCTTTTAAAATAAACGGCCAACGATTTAGTGTTGAAGTTCCTCGAAGTGAAGCCAGAGATTTTAAAAAACAATTTTCATCAGTAAAGGTGGAAGGATATAAACGACTCAAACGGAGTTTGAGATCCTATGAATATTTCAACATGGTGGCAATTCATCCTATCACCGGTTCGCGTTTTCCATTTGGTCCTACAAAAAACATAGCTGCCGCGCCTGTCATTGCTACAAAAAAATCGGTTGTTCCTCCAAACCTAACCATGAAGGTGGTATTTGTAGAACCAAACGGTAACGGCTTTTTAGATGCAGAAGAAAAGGGCAAGATTAAGGTTTCTATATTTAACAGTGGGCAAGGTTCTGCCATGGGTGTTTTTGTAAAACTGAAATCCGAAAAAGAAAATATAAATTTATCATTTGAATCATCTAAGATTATAGGTGAAGTTCCTGTTGGGCAAACCGAAACAGCAGTTTTTTACGTAAACGCATCCAAGTCTGTTAGTAGACTGGAAAATCGTTTTACAATTTCCGCCACAGAGAGTTATGGCTTTCCGCCAGATCCGACTCAAATCAGTTTTGAAACATTTCCGTTTATTCCACCCCAACTGGCACTGGTTGACTTTGGCGTCAGCACACCCAATGATGGAAACGAAATTCGCCCCCAAACCACAACAGAAGTGCAGGCAAGAGTTCAGAATCGTGGACAAGGTCCTGCGGAAGATGTGAAATTTTTAATCAATTTGCCAAAAGGTATTTATTTTACGCCGGATAGTCGGCAGGATTATTCTTTTTCATCCCTAAAACCGGGGGAATTTAAGGACCTGGAATTTTCATTTAATACGGCCAAAACCGTCGGAAAAAGAATTAACGTGTCTATTGGTTTTACGGAAGAAAGCACAACAGGAAAATTCCCCTTAAAGTTGGATGTGGCTAAACCGCAACAGACCATTCAGCAGTTGGTGATTTCCGGGCAGGAATTATCAAAGACTGAATTTGAAAATGTTGCCACCGTTTCTGTGGATGTAGAAAAAAATATTCCAAAAACTGGACGGAAAGGAAAACACGATTTGGCTGTGGTTTTTGGTATAGAAGATTATAAGAATGTCCCCGGTGTGTCTTTTGCGAAACGAGATGCCATTTGGATGAAGAAATATTTTGAATCTGTATTAGGCATTCCGAAAAACAGAATTTATGCCAAAATGGACAGCGATGTAGGTCAAGCAGAATTCAATAAGGTATTTGGTAAAGATGGCTGGATAGACAAACGGATTAAAAGTGGGAAATCCAATGTATTTGTGTATTATGCAGGTCATGGCGCTCCCGATAAAAAAACAGCTTATTTGATTCCTTATGATGGTGATCCGAATTACGCATCTCAAACGGGATATGAAATGGATAAACTCTATGAGCAGTTGGGCAGTTTTGATGCAAAATCCACTACTGTTTTTCTCGATGCTTGTTTCTCCGGTGCCAATCGAGATAACGAAATGCTGTTGGCCGATGCCCGGCCCGTATTCATGGAAGTGGATGCTTCAGCCACGCGGAATGTAACAGTCTTTTCTGCATCCAGCGGCAGTGAAATCTCATCCGCCTGGCCGGAAAAGAAGCATGGTCTTTTTTCTTACTTTTTGATGAAAGGTATGCGAGGAGATGCAGACGCAAACAATGACAAGCAAATCACTGTGGGAGAATTGGGCGCTTACATCAAAGAGAACGTCTCCGATATGGCGGGCATGCTGGATAGAGAACAAACCCCGGGCTTGCAGACTTTGGATGAAAAGAAGGTTTTGATTCGATATTGATTATTAATTCAATTTGGACATGATTGTAAACGGAAAGCATTTTTCTCAAGTGATTCCTGCTCGGATGAGTATCTTTAGAAATATAGAAGATTTTACCTAAGTTTTCGTTATTTTTGAAGATCATTGATTTAGGCTATAAGTGACTAAAAATTCGAATGATGGGGCTTGTCAAGCAAAGCTCAGGTTCTCTAAATTCGCCCATGAGAACCCTGACTATTTCTAAGAAATCATTCCATTTCAGAGATTTTGCGCCTTTCTTTCGAAATCCGATTCAAATCCGTATTTCTAAAGCTTCCAAGCAGCGAATTCGAGCATCTCACAAAACATTGCAAAATGCCTTATCAACAGGCGAAACAATTTATGGCGTCAATACGGGTTTTGGAAAATTAAGCCAAATCTCAATTGATCCAAATCAATTAGAAAAATTACAAATTAACTTGGTTCGGAGTCATGCTGCTGGCGTGGGAAAGCCCATTTCAGATGGATTAGTTCGAAGCATTATATTTCTAAAGTTATTGACGTATGCTAAAGGCCATAGTGGTATCCGGTTCTCTTTGGCAGAGCAGTTGATCTATTTTTTAAATCATGATATTTTACCCGTGATTCCAGAAAAAGGTTCTGTGGGAGCCAGTGGCGATTTAGCGCCCTTAGGTCACATGGCTTTGGCCATTATAGGAGAAGGAGAAGTGTCTGTCAATAAGCGCGTTATAAAAACGGTAACAGCCTTAAAAAAAGCAGGATTAAAATCTTATAAATTAGGCCCAAAAGAAGGACTAAGCTTAATTAATGGAACCCAATTTTCTACCTCTATTGCAATCCAAGCTATGCTTCAAGCGGAATGTTTAGCCCAGTCTGCTGATTTGATTGGTGCCATTTCTGTGGAAGGAAGTTTGTCTAGTCGAAATGTTTTTAAATCGTCTATTCATGCAATCAAAAATCATCCAGGACAAATTCAATCGGCAAAAAATGTATGGAAAATCTTAAAAGGGAGCGAGATTGTCAAATCCCATCGTCATTGCAAAAAAGTGCAAGATCCATACAGTTTTAGATGTATTCCTCATGTCCATGGTGCATGTCGAGATACAATGACTTTTTCGGGAAATATTATCAATGACGAAATCAATAGCGTAAGTGATAATCCCCTTGTTTTTGCAAATGGAGAAGTCATTAGTTCAGGACATTTTCATGGAGAATCTGTGGCGCAAGCCATGGATATGCTCGCCATTGCTATGTCAGAATTTGGTGCAATCTCTGAACGACGGACCCATTATCTTATGAAAGGAGCTGATGGAACTTTGCCACCCTTTATGGCGAAAATACCAGGCTTAGAAACGGGATATATGATTGCTCATGTGAGTGCATCCGCTTTGGCATCAGAAAACAAAACCTTATCCCACCCCGCTAGCGTGGATTCTTTACCTACTTCGGGCGGCCAGGAAGATTTGGTCAGCATGGCGCCTTGGGCTGGGCAAAAAACTTTACAAATTCAAAATAATCTTGCAACGATTCTTGCTGTGGAATTAATTGTGGCTTTAACAGCCATTCAAGAAATACACACTAAATTAAAGCCTGCGAAATCGACACAAGCAGTCTTAGATTTACTCAAAGATAGCATTAATATTCATAAAGGCGATCGTCCTTTAAATAAAGAAATTGAAGCCGTTAAAACAGCCATTATAAACGGTGAATTATTATCAGCCATTCAACCCTTTCACACATTGGAGTCTTTTTGAAAAACCGCCCCCCATTCCCACTTGCTTTAACTTTTGATGATGTTTTGTTGGTACCCCAGTCTTCTGAAATTTTACCACGAGAAGTTGATTTGACCACACAATTGACAAAAAATATCGCCATGAATATCCCCATACTTTCTGCTGCGATGGATACGGTTACGGAATGTGATATGGCCATTGCATTAGCGAGAGAAGGTGGATTAGGGGTTTTGCATAAAAATTTATCCATTCTCAATCAACAAAAAATGGTGGATAGGGTAAAACGCTCTGAAAGTGGGATGATTGTGAACCCTGTAACGCTCACGGCAGATAGCACGATTGGCGATGCGAAACGCATTATGTCCCAATTTAAAATCAGTGGGCTCCCCGTAGTCAAAGGTGAAGAGTTATTGGGTATTATCACCAACCGAGATATTCGCTTTGAGCTGAATGATGCTTTGTCCGTTTCAGAAAGAATGACGAGTAAAAATCTTGTGACAGTACCAACAGGCACATCGTTAGAAAAATCAAAAGCATTACTCCAAGCGCATCGTATCGAGAAATTATTGGTTGTAGATAAGCAAGGAAATTTGACCGGATTAATCACAGTAAAAGATATTCAGAAAAAAGAGCAATTCCCTTACGCTTGCAAAGATGAAATGGGTCGATTGCGTGTGGGAGCCGCAGTGGGTGTGGGCGATGATTTAATCGATCGAGCGTCTGCTTTGGTCGAAGCAGAAGTGGATGTGATTGTGGTAGATACGGCTCACGGACATTCACAGGGCGTTTTAAAGTCTATTGCACATTTGAAATCATCTGTAGGGGTTGATGTGATTGCAGGCAATGTAGCAACGGGAGATGGTGCACAAGCCTTGATTGATGCCGGCGTAGATTGTGTAAAAATTGGTATTGGTGCGGGAGCCAGTTGCACGACTCGTGTGATTGCTGGTGTGGGCAAGCCTCAATTGTCTGCTATTATGGATTGCGTGGATGTGGCGCGGAAAAATCATATTCCCGTCATTGCTGATGGTGGGTTACGATACAGTGGTGATATCGCTAAAGCATTGGCTGCAGGCGCCGATTCTGTTATGTTGGGAAGCCTTTTAGCTGGCATGGATGAGAGCCCCGGTGAATCAATTTTATATGAAGGTCGCCAATATAAATCATACCGCGGAATGGGTTCTATGGGCGCCATGCAGGAGGGGAGCGGTGATCGCTATTTTCAAGAAGGAACAGAAGCAACAAAATTGGTTCCAGAAGGCATAGAAGGAATGGTGCCTTACCGTGGACATGTTCGTAATGCGATTCATCAAATTTTGGGAGGTTTGCGTTCATCCATGGGATATTGTGGAGCTAAGAACATTGAAGGATTTGGAAAGATAACGGAGTTTGTCCAAATTACTTCTGCTGGTATGAAAGAAAACCATCCACACGAAGTAAGGATTGTCAAAGAAGCGCCCAATTATCAAATATCAGATGGATAAGACTTAAACAAAATTTGACATAATAAAAAACCCCGATGAAAATCGGGGTTTTTTATTAGAATCTTATGAGTAAAATTAATTCAGAGAATTCAAATGTCTTGTAACTTGAGATTTACGTCTTGCACCTGTATTTTTATGAATTAAACCAATTTTGATAGATTTATCAATGACGCTAACCGCTTTTCCATAATGGCTTTCGGCTGATGCTTTATCGGTAGATTCGAGCACATTTTTAATGAGTGTGCGTAAGCGAGACATATTGGCTACGTTTCGTTCACGACGTTTAATGTCCTGTCGTTCTCTTTTAATTTGTTGTGGATGTCTGTCCATTTTTTAGATATTCCTTTAATATTAGACGCAGAATTTAGTATTCATATCTTGAGTGTGCAAGTTGTGTGAGTGGAAAAAATATTAAATTAAACCCAACCATTGCTCTTTAGTCAAGTCTCAAATGGATGCCAGATATTTTTTTTCAAAAATTCCGGCATGACAAATTAGTTTGTGGGTTCAAAAATGAGGTTCGTTCTTCAAATAATAGCATCATTTTAGTGGAACCATGGCAATAGAATTAAATTTAACGTTAGAATCGTATTTATAAACCCCCAAATCCCCACATTGGGGAAATTAATTGGTTCATTTTTGGCATTCTAAATAGTTTTTGATAGTCGTGTATTTAATTAAACCTGCTCTAAGGCTTGTGTAATATCCCAAATGAGATCATCTCCATCTTCAACCCCAATGGACAATCGAGCGAGTTTTTCTGTTAATCCTAATGCATTTTTTTCTTCAGAAGATACATCTGCATGTGTCATAGTGTAAGGATGTTGTGCTAAAGATTCAGTGCTACCTAAACTCACAGCCAAATGAAATAATTGAAGTTTATTTAAGAAAGTAAACGCTTCTTTTTCGCCTCCTTTAATATCAAAAGAAATCATCGCTCCCGCAGAGGAATATTGATTTTGATACACTTTATACTGTTGACTTCCTGGTCTTAGATGACCGAGATAAAATACGCTTTCAACTTTGGGATGGTCTCTCAAAAAGTCAGCCACCATGCGAGCATTTTCTGCTTGCTTTTCCATCCGAGGTTTAAGCGTTTCTAAGCTACGCATCAAGAGCCAACCTGTCCAAGGCCCTGCCATGTTTCCTAAAAATGTTCTTAATCCTTTAATCCGTGCCATGAGCGCTTTCGATCCCAAACAAGCGCCAGCAATCACATCACTGTGACCTCCAATATATTTTGTAGCCGAATATAAAACCAAATCCGCACCCAATTTGAGAGGATGAGACCATAAAGGCCCCATGTATGTATTATCAACTGCCAGGAGAGGTGTATTGTCCTCTGTGCTAAAATGCTCAGCAATTTTGTGACACATGGTAATATCAATGATGGCATTGGTTGGATTCGCTGGCGTTTCTACAAAAATAAGTTTAAGACGATCATTTGCTTCTGAAGTTTCAATTTTTTCAATGATTTCAGCCTTTGTGTGGTCGGCGTGAATTCCGATGGTATGAATACCAAATTCAGGTAAAATATGTTTTATAAAATGATCCGAACCCCCGTATAAAGGTTTGCTATAAACCAATAAATCTCCAGGACGTAAAAACTCTAACAAAACAGTTGTAATGGCAGACATGCCACTTTCAAATACGGCACATTCTTCTGCTTCGTCCCAAAGCGTAAGACGGTTTTCTAATATCTCAAGATCGGGATTATTGAGTCTGGAATAAATAAGTCCCATTTCTTCTTCTGGATTTTTTTCTCTGATACCATAAGCGACTTCAAAAAATGCTTTTCCTTCTTCGGCTGTTTTAAAAGCAAAAGTAGATGTTTGAAAAATGGGACATTTCACAGCACCTTCAGACAATTCCGGCTTGTAACCGTAAGACATCATTAATGTTTCTGGTTTAAATTTTTTCTTATGCATTTGATTCTCCTAAGTATTCTAAATATG
Organism: Fidelibacterota bacterium; assembly: GCA_018671775.1. Lineage (GTDB taxonomy): Bacteria > Fidelibacterota > Marinisomatia > Marinisomatales > UBA1611 > JABHGY01. The sequence goes on along the minus strand of JABHGY010000037.1, from coordinate 2,035 downwards.
AAATTCTTGTTTTAATTCTTCAATAATTTTATTGAGTAGAATAGTGCGTTTTTGATGAGGCATAAAAGCACTCTTCATTGCAATAATAGTCATCTCACGAAAATCTCGAAGGGTAAACCCAAACAAATCATGAGCTAATTTAAATTCATCTGTTAATGTGATTCCAGACATGAGTCGATTATCTGTATTGAGTGTAACTCGCATCCCTTGGTCGTAATAATATTTAATTGGATGATATTTTAAGGAGCGAATGGATTTTGTTTGCCAATTCGACGTGAGACAAATTTCTAATGGAATTCGATGATCAATGACATAATGCATCAAGTCTTTATCTTCTTTGAGGCGAGTTCCGTGCCCAATACGATGTGCACCACAATAATGAATTGCTTGTTGAATTGAGCTAGGACCAAAAGCTTCCCCAGCGTGAATGGTGGCATTGATATTATGATTACGAATCATATAGAATGCTTCTTTATGATCTTTGGCTGGGAAGTTTTCTTCCGCGCCAGCCAAATCGAAACCGACCACACCTTTGTTTTTATATTGAACGGTTAGGTCTGCCAATTTGAGTGAAACTTCCGGAGAGATATTTCGAATTCCACAAACGATAATGCCTGATTGGACGCCAAATACTTTTTCACCTTGTTTGAGTCCCGCTCTTACCGCTTCAACCGATTCAGAAATGGTCATCCCTTTTTGGGTATGTAGAATGGGAGAATAGCGAATTTCAATATATTTCATATTTTCTTTGGACACATCTTCTATGAGTTCGAAGGCTGTTCGTGTCAAGGACTCAGGCGTTTGCATCACGCTCAATGTGTAATCAAAACGTTTGAGGTAATCTTCCAATGTTCCACGATTTTTTCCAATAATGAGCATTTGGGATAAGTCTTTCTCATTCATAGATGGGAGCTTCACTTTATCCTTTTGCGCCAAGTCAATCATCGTTTTTACACGAATACTTCCATCCAAGTGACAATGGAGTTCGACTTTGGGCAATCGCTTAAGTATGGATTTTGAGATGGTCATTTTATTTTTGAGTGACTGAGCGATATAACCAAGCAATGACAGCCATGAAGACCAAGACACCTACGAATTGGAATCCAGGAAATTGTGGCCACCATTCTTTGGAACCTGTAACAAAAATAGGCACAGCAACTAAAATTCCGACTAAGGCTTCACCCGTAATAAGACCAGAAGCCATGAGCAATCCTTTTTTCTTCATCATGTCCGATGCACCAGATTTTTCACTGAAATGAGTAATCATTCCACCTAAAAAAATGGGCACAGTCAATTCGATGGGTAAATAGATGCCAACGGCAACCGCCAAAATGGGAACACGAAAATCCGAACCAATCCGCTCTTGACGCAGATCAATCAAAATAATTAGAATGCCAATAATGGCACCAAATCCAACCATGTTCCATGGCAAATTTCCAGTGAAAACGCCATCAGCAACCGATTTCATTAAGGTGGCTTGTGGGGCAGATAATGTTGGAGATCCAATGGTATATGCTGTATGCAAAATATCTAATACCAGCCCCAAAACAACTGAAGCACTCAGTACGCCAATAATTTGCATGACTTGCTGTTTCCAGGGCGTGGCGCCTACAATGTGTCCCGTTTTCAAATCTTGGAGATTATCTCCTCCGATGGCAGCCGCACAGCAAACCACAGCGCCAATCATAATGGCAGCTGGCGCCCCCACATCAGAATTTTCCCCTAATAAGGAAAGAAGTAAAAGGGAAGCAAATAGAATCGTAGCGATGGTTACTCCAGAGATGGGATTGTTGGAGGAACCCACCATACCTGCCATATAGGCGGCGACGGCTGAGAATAAAAATCCAAAGACCATCATGACCACAGCCAATAAAATCGCAATGCCTACATCGTGAACAATATCAAAATAGAGCAAGTAAACAGGAATAAGCAAAACGGCCAAAGCCATTCCCACATAATTAATGGGAAAGTCTTGCTCTTCTCTCGGCACCTTTCTACCTTGTTTGGCTTTTTTCAAAGCCTCTAAACTGGCTTT
>JABHGY010000160.1 GCA_018671775.1 Fidelibacterota bacterium | reverse complement strand
CTTTGTTTCCCTTTAAATGCTGCTAAATGTTTTACAATTGGATCATCCAATTTGATTTGTTTGGAATCGACCAAATTCATAATAGCAGATGTGGTTGAAATCACTTTCGTAATCGAAGCTAAATCAAAGATATCACTGGACCGCATCTTTTGTTTTTGCGCATAAGTATGAAATCCAACTGCTTCTTGTAAAAAGATTTTTCCCTGTTTTGCGCCCAAAATAACTGCACCTGGCCAAGCAGAATCTTGTACCGCTTTGCCCATCAATTGCATCACAGTATCAATATTAACTTCGATCTCACGGGGCAAGATTCGAACAATCTCTGCCCCTGGTGAATATTGTTTTGCCTTTGGCTGATTTATTCTTTTTTCCACAATGACACCCTGTCCCAATTCTGCAATGTTCGGAATAGAAACAGGCAATTTTCCAGTGATTTTTATTTGCCCCAATAAGGCTTTTACCATGGCCGTTTTCATCACGCTGTTTCCTTTGTAAGCACAAAGATAAACAGTAATCTGAGGAAATTCTTGAAGCAAATAAGGCGTTCCCATACTCGCCAAAATGATACGGTTTGATTTATCAATTAGCTGATGAACAAATGTAGTTTCATTCTCTGGAAGAAAGATGCGATTTTTCCATGCTTTTGGACTGGCAAATGCATTAATTAATATTCGAGCATTTTTTGGAATATCATTTACGATACTTTCTAATATATTTTTTGAGTCAGATTCATCTACTTGAATCGCTTTTAACAATACGCCTTCAGATTGTAGTGTTTTTGTAATACTTGACCTACTGTGTTCGAATTCACGATCATATAAATCAATGACATAAAGCGTATCTTTCCCATTAATGGCTAAAGGTAATAATTCAGAGTCTGTTCGGACACAGGTAATGGCTTCAGAAGCAATCGTTTGAATTTTTTTTGCATTTTCTTTATTTCCAAATATGTCTCGTGCGTTATCTAAATTAATATTTTTGTTTAAATGAAGTCCTACCTTCTCCTTCATTTTGAGCATTTTTAAGGCGGATTGATTAATCCGTCCTTCAGATATTTCTCCAGCCAAAACCGCTTTTTCCACCGTGTCAATAGATCCCTTGATATGATAATTTTGAATAATCACATCACTGCCAGCTTGGATGGTTTTAATCAAAGCATAGGCATCGGAATAACTTTTCACCATTCCACCCATAGCCATCGCATCTGTAATAATCGTTCCTGTAAATCCAATGCGATTTCGTAAAATATCTTGCATCCAAAACTTGGATAAAGTTGCAGGCGTTTCTGATTCGGGTTGATAATCTGGGGCATGCACGTGCGCTACCATAATTGCGTCAACGCCCGCATCAGACATAGCTTGAAATGGGGGCAACTCCACTGACCACAGGCGAGCAGAATCACTGGGAATCATAGCCAAAGCTGAATGAGAATCTGTCTCCGTATCTCCATGCCCAGGAAAATGTTTCGCCGTCGCGAGCACCGTATTATCTTGAAGCCCCTTCATATATTGAATGGCAAATCGGCTAACTTGCTCCGGATTTTCACCAAAGGAACGGGTATTAATTATAGGATTTGCTGGATTATTATTCACATCAACAACAGGAGATAAATTCCACTGGATACCAACAGCCCGGGCTTCATTGGCAACAATCTCACCAATTGCGTATGCATTTTCAGGATTGTCTGTTGCCGTAATTGCCATAAGTGGCGGTAAATCGGTCCCCGATGGGAACCGTTGATTCAATCCATATTCAATGTCCGCATCAAAAATAATCGGCACTTTTGACATGGATTGCATTTTGTTCATGATCGCAACAGAACTGCTCACGTCACCATACCAAAGATGAATGCCACCAATTCCATCCGTTTGAATTAAATTTTTGATTTCGTCCCATTTCGATTCCGGCACATCTTTAAATCGCATATTCATATGATAAATCATCATTTGTGCAATTTTCTCTCGAAGCGTCATTTTTGCTAAAGTTTGCTCTGCCCAACTTTTTTGAGAAAGAGAAGTAGAAAGACTTGAACATGCCATTAATAAAAGGAGACTAATTATTAGGACTTTTTTCATTCGTTTCATTTGAATTTATCTATCTATTGAAAATATTTTTATTTGTATCTATCGCGACAATCAATTTAAGATATCTATTCATGAATTCATTAAAACATTTTATCTTTCTCGCATGAATCAAAGCATAGAATCACTTCTTGGGAAACTTATCATCGCAGGATTTCGTGGAACAGACGCTCCGCCCAGCTCTCCAATTGCTAAATTTATTCAAAATTATGATTTGGCTGGCGTCATTCTTTATGATGTGGATACAGGGTTGGGAAATTTAGGCTCACTAAATATCCAATCGCCTGAACAAGTACTAAAACTTACAAATCAGCTCCAATCTTATGCCAATGATGGCCTTTTGATTTCCATAGATCAAGAGGGAGGACAAGTGAATCGTTTGCAAATTGAATATGGATTCCCTGCTTGTCCCTCATGGAATTCCATTGGGAACCAGAACGATAACAATGTAACAAAAGATTTTGCTAAAACTATGGCGCAAAACTTACAAAGACATGGAATCAATCTGAATTATGCCCCAGTTTTAGATTTAGATTATGGTGAAACTTCTATTATTAGTCATGCGGAAAGATGCTTTTCTTCAGACCCGAAAAAGGTAGCAAATCATGCACAACTTTTCATTGATTCGCTAAAAAAACAAGGCATCATTTCTTGTGGAAAACATTTTCCTGGACAAGGTTCTGCAACTGATGATACGCATAAATCTTATACGGATATGAGTAAAACTTGGACAAAAAAAGATGTCTTACCTTTTGATTCGCTTATTCAATCTGGCGATTTAGATATGATTATGATTGCTCATACTTTTGATTCCAAACTTGATTCTGAGTATCCTGCATCCATGTCCAAAAAAATAATTAGCGACTATTTACGAGATGATTTAGGTTTCTCTGGCGTAATTATTTGTGATGATCCAAGTATGAAAGCCATTTCCGACCATTATTCCTTAGAAGAAACATTTGAGCAGATGCTCAATGCCGGTGTTGATCTTTTTTGTTTAGGGAATAATTTGAATTATGATCCAAACTATATCCCCAATTGCATGAAGGCACTCCGAAATATTGTATCTGATGGAAAGGTCAAGAAATCAAGAATTCATGATGCAATTCAACGGATTGATGTATTAAAAAGGAAATTTAATATCCATGGCTAATCGCCAAATTTTAGGTATTGATTGTGGCGGAACAAAAGTCATGGGACAATTAGCTTCCATTCATCCTGAGACAGGATTTGCCTCTCCAATCCAAGAATGCATCGAAGTGCAATATGCTGACCATCCAAATTGGAATTTTGACTTTGAACCAATTTCAATAGATATTCAACAAAAAGAATGTGCCCAAAATACCATTCAACTGACCGAAGCTGAAAAGGCACAAGGCGAATGTATTATTCAAACGATCAAGAGTGTAATAACACAATTTGAATTTGATGCGATAGGACTTTGTTTCCCCGGGACAAAAACGAATATAGGCGTTACGATTATGGTCAATGGCCCTAGAATTCCTATTTTTTTAGATCATTTCTCCGAACTTAATTCTTTTTATCATGATTCTGATGCTTGCGTTTGGGGCGAATGGAAATCTACAATCGGAACCATGCAGAATGTGAAAAATGCCATTTACATTGGTGGCGGAACAGGTATCGCTGATGGAGTGATTTTAATCAATCAATTGATTGATTTAGAAAAAGAAATTTCACTTACGCCATCTTGGGATTTCATACTTTCATCTGGAGATACAGTGGAATCATGCCTTTCACCCAAAGGAATGGTACAAGCTTGGAATCAAAATAATCCTGATAAAATTAAAACTTTAGACGAGCTTTCTCAGAAAAAAGAAGCACACATTTTATTTGAAAAAGCACAAAACGCTTTTACCGCCCTCATTCAAAACCGCCTACAATTTTTTGAAAACAATCATGCCTCAATAGAAACAATAGTCATTGGGCAACGATTGGGAACATTCCTATCCACAACTGGCATCGAACTCAAACAAATGATATTTTCATCTACAAAAATACCTATTACTTTTTCGGCAGACAGGAGATTGGCGGCATTAGGCACAGCTTGGAAAAAATCTGTATCGAACTAACTTACACCACAAAAAGGAAAACGCATGACTGAAACTATAGCACTACATTGGATTGATTGGGCAATTATTATCGCTTACATTATTTTTTCACTCGGTGTTGGCATTTATTTTTCTAAACGAGCGGGATCAAGCACAGAAGAATATTTTCTCTCTGGACGCTCCCTCCCTTGGTGGATTGTAGGAACATCCATGGTTGCAACAACCTTCGCGGCTGACACGCCACTTGCTATTACGGAATTCGTCCGTGGACCCGGTATTTGGCAAAATTGGTTTTGGTGGAATTTAGTCTTAGGCTCCGTATTAAGCATTTTTTTGTTTTCAAGATTATGGCGCCGAGCCGAAGTGTTAACTGATAATGAACTCTTAGAAATACGATATAGTGGAAAGCCCGCAGCGTTTTTGCGTGCTTTCAAAGCGGGCTATTTTGCCATTCTTTACAATTTTATCGTTATGGGCTGGGTGATTAATGCCATGGCTTCCGTTGTCTCCGTTATGCTGAATATGGACAAATGGACTGCGGTTTGGATTTGCGTCATCATCGCATTGGTCTATGCCATTTTATCCGGGTTTTGGGGCGTGGTCATCACAGACTTGGTTCAATTTGCGATCGCCATGTTTGGTTCGATTGCTTTGGCTATGATTGCCCTAAATTATGTTGGTGGTATGGAACCACTCCTTGCCAAACTATCAGCCCTATTGGGTTCAGATGCAGTTCATGAAAATACACTCAAATTTATTCCGCCTATACCTGACGCAAGTGTTACAACAAGCACCTTTTGGGAATCCCCCTTTTCAAAATTCTTGATATTTATTTCCGTCATGTGGTGGAGTCATCATGGCACAGATGGTGGTGGCTATATTATTCAACGCATGTCTTCTGCCAAGAATGAACGTCACGCACTTTTAGCAACATTGTGGTTTAATATCGCTCACTATGCTTTGCGTGTTTGGCCTTGGGTGATTGTCGCTGTTGTTTCAATTGTGCTCTTCCCCATTATTCCGGAAACATATTCCGAACTGGGGGTTAAGGCAGGATATCCCTTGGTTATGAATCAATTATTAGGTCCAGGAATGAAAGGCATTTTAATTGTCTCCTTTTTGGCTGCCTTTATGTCAACCATTGATACGCACCTAAATTGGGGATCGTCCTATTTAATTAACGATATTTATAAACGATTTATCAAACCTGATGAATCTGAAAAACATTATGTATTTGTGGGCAAAATTTTTACGGTTATTTTGATGGTACTCGCGGCTTTTACAGCAATGAAAATGCAAAGCATTTCGAAAGCATGGGAATTCATTTTTTCTATGGGTGCTGGGATTGGATTGGTTTTGATTCTCCGTTGGTTTTGGTGGCGAGTGAATGCTTGGAGTGAAATCACCGCTTTAGCCACATCCATACTGATTACGATCTCTTTAGAAATTTTGGCATGGACTCAAACTATTTCCGGTGGGAATACTTATGAATTATTTGGCGTCTCTCCCGTTCTTTTTGG
>JABHGY010000002.1 GCA_018671775.1 Fidelibacterota bacterium | reverse complement strand
TTTTGATTTATTCATTGAGAAAGGCTTCGAGTCGATTTTTTGTATTTTCTTCATAAATTTTATTTAAGTTGGTTTCCCTTTTCAATTGTATAATTTTATTGATAAAAAATTCAATCAATAAACGATTCTGATCCCATTCTTAAGCCTTTTCTAATCCCTGCTCTAAATCTAAAATAATATCATTTACATTTTCTATCCCAACTGATAATCTAACCAATCCATCAGGGAATCCTCGCGCCAATCTTTCTTTTTTGGGCACATCCACATGTGTCATGGTTGCGGGATGTGTAATCATCGTTTCCACCGCGCCTAAACTTTCAGCGAGTAAACAAAGCTTTACATGGTTCATTAATGCCTTCCCCGATTTTAAACCGCCTTTGAGTTCAAATGAAATCATACCGCTAAAACCAGACATTTGTTTTTTTGCCACATGATGCATAGGATGTGATTCCAAACCAGGATAAAGCACCTTTTCAACCTTAGGATGAGATTCAAGATATTTTGCGATCACTCGCCCATTTTCATCATGTTTCTTCATTCGTAGACTCAACGTTTTTAGTCCAAGAATTGTGAGCCAGCAGTCAAAGGGGCCAGGGACAGCGCCAACGGTTTTTTGGATAAATTTTAATGAATCAAATAAATCTTCCCGATCTGTAATAACGATTCCGCCAATGAGTTGATTATGACCACTTAAATATTTAGTCGTGCTATGCATGACCAAATCTGCGCCAAATTCTAATGGGCGTAAAAACACAGGTGTTGCAAAAGTTGAATCCACACCAAAAAGGATATTATGTGATTTTGCGATTTTGCCTACTGCTTCCAAATCTGTGATTTTTAAGAGTGGATTTGTGGGCGTTTCTATCCAAATCATTTTTGTATTTGTTTGAATGGCTGCTTCTATATTGGAAACATTTTGTGAATCCACATATGTGAATTCAAGATTATAATTGTTTAGGATTTGATTAAAATGGCGGGAGACGCCACCATAAACATCATCGGAGCAAATAATATGGTCGCCTGATTTTAAAAGTTTTAAACAACTATCAACTGTGGCCATTCCACTAGAAAAAGCAATGCCAAACTGTCCGCCTTCGATCAAAGCTAAATATTCTTCCATTGTTTGTCGGGTTGGATTAGCAGATCGCGTATAATCAAATCCTTTATCTTTCCCCACTTTTTCTAAGGCATATGTTGCTGTTTGATAAATAGGAGGTATAATGGCTCCTGTGGTTGGGTCTGGCTGTATTTTTCCCCTAACAATTTTTGTATCTCTCTTCATGGTGATGCCTTTTTATCTAATTAAGCAGTGAGTAGAAATTCTTTTACATCCGACATTCGATTTGCCATTTCTATCTTTTGCGTTTTTCTTCCCATGAAAGACTGTAATCGATTAGGTATAGGAATTTTTTCTCCGATAGCAGGTTCAACTGTTTCAATAAATTTTGCTGGATGCGCTGTAGAAAGAACGACTCCTGCAGCCGTACTCTTAAATTCTTTTTTATAATCTAATAACCCGGCATATCCAATAGCTGTATGTGGGTCTAAAATAGTTTGATTCTCAGAAAAAGTTTTTGAAATTGAATTAATCGTTTCATCATCTGAATAAGCATAACCCGCTATATCATTTCTTAAGCTAGTTAAATCATGTTTATATAACTTTTGGATACGTGATAAGTTGCTTGGGTCTCCTACATCCATCGCATTCGATAAAGTATGAACAGATGGTCTAGGTTGAAATTGACCTGACTTCAAGTATTCTGGGACAACATCATTTTTATTTGTGGATGCAATAAACTTTTCAACAGGCAATCCCATTTTTTTAGCAAAAAGCCCGCCTGTTAGATTTCCAAAATTCCCAGATGGAACACTTATAATGATTGGTTCATTTTTACTTATATGTTTATGTGCCCAGAAATAATAAATACTTTGGGGGAGTAGCCGTGCAATATTTATGGAATTGGCAGAACTCAAATTAATTGATTCATTTAAGTCCTTATCTTGAAATGCCTTTTTAACCATTAATTGGCAATCATCAAAACTTCCAGCAATTTCTAGAGCTGTAATATTTCCACCCAGTGACGTTAATTGGTTTTCTTGAGTTGGACTTACACGCCCTTTTGGGTATAAAATAACAACGTGAATACCAGCCACATTGTGGAATCCGCTTGCAACAGCGCTTCCTGTGTCACCAGATGTGGCTACAAGTACCGTTAATTCTTTTTGCTCAAATTGTAAAAAATATTCCATTGTTCTGCTCATAAAACGAGCAGCAAAATCTTTGAAAGCGCATGTTGGCCCATGAAATAACTCTAATAAGAAATTATGATCTTTGATATTTATAATAGGGACATCAAATGAAAATGCTTTTTCACAAATATCTATTAGAGCTGATTTAGATATTTCCTTTTGAACAAATGGATGTAATATTTCATAGGCTAATTCAGGATAGGAAAATGTGCCTAATGCAATTTTGTCCCAAATTTCTGGAAGACTTTCCGGTAAATATAATCCACCATCCGGCGCTAATCCTTGAAATAAAGCTTCTTGAAACCCTACAAAATGAGATTGATTATTTGTACTATAAAATCGCAAAATTTACTCCAGTATTTTGGGTGATTTTGTATGTATACTTGAACAATATACTTGACTCGCCAACCCTAACTTTTCAAATTTATCCGCCATTTTTTCTCCAATTATATTGGCCTGTTTTAATGAATTGGATAAGGCAAAAACAGCCGGTCCCGATCCAGATATACCACATCCAATCGCACCTGCATCTAATGCGGAGTCTCTAACAGTGTCATATCCAGGAATGAGCTTGGCTCTATAAGGTTCGGCAAAATGATCAACCATGGAACGGCCTAATAAATCAAAATCAGACTCATGGAGACCTAAAGTAAACCCGGATAAATTTCCTGCTTGTTCAATCGCATTTTTTAATGGGACATTTGTAGGAAGAATTTCTCTCGCTTCCTTTGTGTTAATCGTCATATCTGGTAAAACGACCGTACTAAACAAATTCTTCGGAACGGGTAAATTTAAAATATCTAATGGGGCATAACTCCGAACTAAAATGATACCCCCAAAAAGTGCGGGTGCAATATTATCCGCATGAAACCCACCAGAAGCAACCGCTTCTCCTGCCATACCATGAATCAGTAATTCATCAAGGGATAATGGATTTCCCAATAGTTCATTTGCTCCAAAAACAGCTGCCGCCGCACTGGCAGAACTAGAACCAATTCCGCTCCCCGGTGGAATGCCTTTTTTTATATGAAGCTTAAATCCTTGGTCACTCTTTAAAGATTCAAGCAAAGATAAAATTGCTTTGCCACCGGTATTACTTTCTGAATTACAGGGGATAGAATCAGAACCAAAACCTGATATGGAAATGTCAATGCCAGGTGTCTCTTTTTTAGATAATGTTATAATATCTCCTGGATTAGAAATAGCATAACCAATACAATCAAATCCACAGGATACGTTGGCAACAGAGGCATTTCCTTTTACTTTAATGGATTCGTTCATGAAATAAACCCTTTTTCAGTTAATAATTCAGCCATTAATATGGCACCACCAGATGCACCACGAACTGTATTATGAGATAATCCAATAAATCGAAAATCAAAAAATGTATCTTCGGCAATTCTACCTACTGATATCGCCATTCCTTCTCCGGAATTCCGATCTAATTTAGGCTGAGGGCGAGCGTTATCATCCAAAACAATAATAGGTCGGTTTAGAGCTGATGGTAAATTTAATAATTGTGGCTCCAGAGTAAATGAAGATAAGATAGATTTGAATTCATCCAACGATGGCACTTCATCTAAGAAGCCAATATGGACAACAGCTGTATGTCCATCCACAACTGGAACTCGGGTGCACACTGCGTTAATATTAAGATTAGTGGCTTGAATAATTCCGTCTTCTGTAACGTTACCAAATATTTTTAATGGTTCTTTTTCAGTTTTTTCTTCTTCGCCGGCAATATAAGGAACCACATTATCTTGTAACGCTAAATTGCTTAATGCTTTGTAACCAGCGCCCGACAATGCTTGAAGTGTAGTTACCTGGGCACGATCTACTGGAAACCCCGCTTGTTTTAAAGCTTCTAAAACAACAACATAAGATTGGATGGAACAGTTGGGTTTAACAGCCACAAATCCAGAGCTTGGTAAATCTCGATTCTTCTGTTGGAAGGGAATAACATCAGTATGATCTGCATTAATTTCGGGAATAATCATGGGAACATCATCTGTTTGTCGATTTGCCGAACTTGTAGAAATCACAGCATATCCTTTTTGAGCATATCCAAATTCAAAGTTTCGAGTCTCTTCTTTTTCGTTCAAATCTAAAGCAGAGAATACACAGGTTACATCGTCAGGGATTGAATCAAAATCATGCACATTCCGAACAATTAGATTTGAAACATCATGGGGAATATCTGTCTCCATATGCCATTTACCTTCTACAGCATCCTTGTATGTTTTGCCGGATGATCGCTGAGAAGCAGCCACATCTATCACTTGAAACCATGGATGATTTTTTAATAATCGTAAACAATTTTGTCCCACCATTCCAGTGGCACCCAAAACGCTGACTTTAATATTTTTTTCTACTGACATTTTAAAATATCTCCTAATACTCCAGCAGCAGTGACTTCAGCTCCCGCGCCATGTCCCTTAATAATCATAGGACTATCTTTATATCTTTTTGTTGTAAATACAATAAAATTCTCTCTTCCATTCTGATGATAAAATGGATTGTCTTCACCAACTGCTTTCAATTCAACAACCGCTTTTTGTCCATCCCATGTTGCAATATATCTTAACCTTTTATTTTGAAATTTGGCTGATGTAAACGTATTTAAAAATTGGTCATCAAATTGAGATAACTGATTTATAAAGTCATTAATAGATAATGTTGGGTTTAATTCTTCGGGAATTAAATTTTGAATAGAAACATCATTGATTTCCAGTTCGGCACCAGTTTCTCTCGCTAAAATGAGAATTTTTCTTCCCACATCCATTCCATTTAAATCATCTCTCGGATCCGGTTCAGTGTACCCTTGGACTCTCGCCTTTTTGACCAATTCACTGAAGGGAATAGACCCGTCGAATTGACTGAATAAATAGCTCAACGTCCCCGACATAATGCCTTCAATTTTTTCAATAACATCGCCTGTGCTCAATAATGTTTGCAACGTTTCAATGATGGGAAGCCCTGCCCCAACATTTGTTTCATACTTAAATGTGGATTGTCCTTGTTTTTCATTCTGACGAATCAAATTATAATAATCCTGATTCATGCTATTGGCTAATTTACTGGCTGATACAACAGAAATACCTTTTTGGAGAATGTCTGCGGTTTTTTCTGCAATAGATGATGATGATGTTACATCAACAAAAACAGCATGGTGTGTTTGGGATGCTTTAGAAATAAAAATATCAATATCGGCGACTTCTCCATCTTTGAGTTTTTCTAAATAATTGTTTGAGTTAAGTCCATCATGATTTAAAATCATTTTATGACTGTTCATTATTCCGCAAATATTTATAAATGGTTGATCTGGGATTAATCGAATTAAATCAGACCCGACCAATCCAACGCCAACTATGAAAACATTTATTTTTGTGTGGTCGCTAAAGATATAATTATGCAAAGAACGAATAGCCGATTTCACTTCTTCATTTTTAATAATAAAAGAAATATTTCTCTCAGAAGACCCTTGAGCAATAGCAATGAGATTCACATTCTGTTTGCCTAAAATACTAAATAACTTTCCGGAAATTCCCGGTGTATGGCGCATTCCTTCTCCAACCACCGCAATCAGAGATAAATCAGATTCAATCTTAATGGAATCAATAAATTTGTTTTTTAATTCAAGCGCAAATTCATTATTCAATAAAGACTGGGCTAAAGAAACTTCTTCTGGCCGAATGGCAAAACAAATTGAATGTTCACTGAACACCTGCGAAACAAGGATAATATTAATTTTCTGATTGGCTAATACTTCAAACACACGACCAATAACGCCATATCTTCCCACCATCCCCGCGCCTTGAAAACGTATAAGTGTAATGTTATAAAGAGAAGAAATCCCAACAGCAAAATGGCTCCCCAATGTTCTATCTTTTGTAATAACCGTTCCTGGGTTTTCTGGTTCAAACGTGTTTTTAATCCGAATAGGAATTGATTTATATAAAGCTGGAATCATGGTGGGTGGAAAAATAACCTTTGCCCCAGCATGAGCCAATTCCATTGCTTCTTCATAAGTAATATGTGAAATAGTTTTGGCGTTCGGAACCACATTGGGATCTGCAGATAAGATACCATTTACATCCGTCCAAATTTCAATTTCATCTGCATTAAGCGCTGCTCCAAAAATAGAAGCTGTATAATCGGATCCGCTTCTTCCAAATGTGGTCGTATCTCCAGATTCAGTTGCTCCTATAAATCCTGTGATAATTCGAGTTTTTGATTTATCTGTCCATTCGTTCCGAATATTATCATACGATTTTTGATAATGAACAAAAGCGCTTCCAAAATAATCATCTGTTACAATGACTTTTCTTGCATCTAAATATCTTGTATTTAATCCGTGTTTAATACATGCTTCATTAATAATAATCGCAGAAAATCGTTCACCAACACTTAGAATTGCATCCTTTAGTTTGGGCGTTCCCTGTTTCTGATCAGAAATGATTTTTAATGATTGCTGTAATTCATCTCTAATCGTTTGAAAAGCTTTTTGTATCGAATCTAGATTGGTCGAAAGTTGAAGCCCGCTAACCGTTCCCAAATGTCTACCCAGTAAAGTATTTAATACTTCACTATAATCTAATCCACTTTCCGCAAGATTGATAAGCCTAATCAATTGATCTGTTACACCACCAAAAGCAGAAACAACGACACCGCATGGGTGTTCTAGTGCAATGAGACGGACCACATGCGCCACTTTTTCAGGCGTATTAATAGATGTGCCTCCAAATTTTAGGATTTTCATTTAACTATAACACCTTAGCTAACGTTTGAATGCGCTACAGAAAAATATTTGGCATCTGGATGAGAAAAATACCAACCACACACAGAGGCCGTTGGGAACATGGCGTGAGATTCCGTTAAGGAAATACCAACATTTTTTTCTACATTTAATATATCCCAGATAATATCTTTATCTTCGTGATTTGGGCAGGATGGATAACCGGGAGCAGGGCGAATGCCTTGATATTGTTCTCGGATCAAACCTTCATTACTTAATTTTTCGTCTTTGCCGTAAGCCCAAAATTCTTTCCTAATTCGCTGATGAAGATGTTCCGCAAACGCTTCGGCTAATCGGTCTGCCAAAATTTTAGCCATAATCACATGATAATCATCTTTATCTTTTTCATATTTTGCAATGATATTTTCCAATCCATGACCTGTCGTTACAGCAAATGTTCCTAAATAATCATTTTCTGGCCCAATGAAATCAGCCAAACAATAATTCGGAGTATTTACCCCTTTATCAATTAATTGTCGCGGGAATCGGAATTGATGACCCTCAATAAAAATAGATTCATCTTTTGCAAAAGCGGGATAAATTGCAAAAACAGCTTTTGCTTTAAGCCATTTTTCTAAAACAATTTTATCTAATAATTTGCGCCCATCATCAAAAACATTTTGTGCTTCTTTTCCAAATTTTTTGCTGGAAAGTATTTTGGGATAAACGCCTTTAAGTTCCCAAGCATGGAAAAAGGGAGACCAATCAATATAGTCCACCAAACTTTCCAAAGGATAATCTTCAAAAATAGTGATGCCAGTCTCCGTGGGTTTTGGAGGAGTATATTGATTCCAATCAATGGCATATTTACGGTTTTGTGCTTCTTCTGAAGATAATAAAGAGCGCTTGACATGGGTAAGCCCTTCCCTAATTGAGGCGTATTCTTCTGAAATTTTTTGAGTAAAAATTTGATTTTTATCTTTGGATAATAATTGTCTAACCACACCAACCGCTCGAGAAGCATCTGGAATATAAACAGTGCTTGCTGTGTAGTGTTCATCAATTTTGATTGCCGTATGCTTTTTGCTTGTGGTTGCACCACCAATCAATAGTGGAATATCCATTTTTTCTCTTTCCATTTCTTTTGCCACATGAACCATTTCATCCAAGCTTGGCGTAATCAATCCAGATAAACCAATCATATTTACATTTTCTTTTTGTGCTCTCTCTAAAATTTTATTCGCAGGAACCATCACGCCTAAATCGATAATCTCGTACCCATTACAGCCCAAAACTACACTAACAATATTTTTACCAATATCATGGACATCGC
Source organism: Fidelibacterota bacterium (assembly GCA_018671775.1). Taxonomy (GTDB): domain Bacteria; phylum Fidelibacterota; class Marinisomatia; order Marinisomatales; family UBA1611; genus JABHGY01. The sequence goes on along the minus strand of JABHGY010000002.1, from coordinate 23,123 downwards.
CCTTGACTGTTGCCATCAGTATGGTTCCTTTTGCCGTAACGCCCTGTTTTTCATCATCGATAAATGGTTCTAAAATTGCGACGGCTTTTTTCATAACGCGTGCAGATTTAATCACTTGAGGTAAAAACATTTTCCCTTCCCCAAATAAATCACCCACGATTGTCATTCCATCCATTAATGGCCCTTCAATCACTTCCAAAGCTTGAGAAAAATTTTGTCGAGCTTCTTCCGTATCTTTTTCAATAAAAGTCATATTCCCATCGACAAGCGCATGGGAAATTCTTTCTTCAACCGTTTTATTGCGCCAAGATAAATCAACTTCATCCTTTTTTTTCATCCCCACAACAGATTCTGCCACTTCCAAAAGACGGTCTGTTGCATCTACTCTCCGATTAAAAATTACATCTTCTACGCGAGCAATTAAATCAGAGTCTAAATCAGAATAAATAGCCAACTGCCCTGCGTTTACAATGCCCATATCCATTCCAACCTGAACAGCGTGATATAAAAAACACGAATGCATCGCTTCACGGATGCCATTGTTCCCACGAAAGGAAAAAGAAAGATTGCTCAATCCACCGCTAATATGAACACCCGGAAGCGTTTCTTTTATCTTTTTTGTTGCTTTGAGATAATCCATTGCATATTCATTATGTGCTTCGATGCCTGTTGCAATAGCAAAAATATTGGGATCAAAAATGATATCTTCTGGAGGAAAGCCTACTTGATGAACCAATAATTGATAGGCTCTCGTACAAATATCTACTTTCCGCTCGTACGAATCAGCTTGGCCATCTTCATCAAAAGCCATTACAACCACGGCTGCGCCATATTTTAGAATTTTATTTGCTCTTTCCAAAAATAATGCTTCCCCATCTTTCATAGAAATAGAATTGACAATGCCTTTTCCTTGAAGGTTTTTTAATCCTATTTCAATTACATCCCAATTAGATGAATCAATCATAATTGGCACACGAGCAATATCCGGTTCAGAGGCAACCATACGGAAGAATGTTTCCATGGCATTTTTAGAGTCCAATAATCCGTCGTCCATGTTGATGTCAATAATTTGTGCTCCATTGTCAATTTGCTGTTTTGCTACGGACAGGGCTTCTTCATATTGCTCATTCAATATCAGGCGTTTGAATTTTGCCGAACCTGCTACATTTGTTCGTTCGCCAATATTAATGAAATTGCTTCCAGAGAAAAGTCTAAAGGGTTCTAAACCACTTAATTGCATATATGGCGATGGCTTTGGAATCTTCCTTGGTGGAATTCCTTCTACCGATTTTTTGATGGCGCGAATGTGATCTGGAGATGTCCCACAACAGCCGCCAACCATATTGACCATTCCTGCTGTGGCAAATTCTTTGATGGTTTTTGCCATAGATTCGGGAGATTCATCATATTCGCCCAGTTCGTTTGGCAAACCCGCGTTTGGATAAACAAATGTAGGAATAGATGCTAAAGAGGAAATAGCGTCTAAATGAGGGCGAATTTCTTCTGCGCCCAAAGCACAATTTAAACCGACGCTTGCAAGGTTCCCGTGACGAATCGATGCCCAAAAAGCATCCACAGTTTGTCCGGAAAGTGTTCGTCCGCTTGCATCCACTATGGTCCCTGAAACCATCAAAGGGATTTGGACGTTTCTCTCTTCGAGAATGGTTTTAACGGCATAAATACCAGCTTTGCAATTAAGCGTATCAAAAACGGTTTCGATAATCAAAATATCAACGCCTCCATCCAAAAGCCCCCGAGCTTGCTCGTGATAAGCTTCTGCAAGTGCATCAAAGGAAATATTCCGAAACTCAGCTCGATTTACATCTGGACTTAAAGTGGCAGTTCGACTGGTGGGTCCCATTGCTCCGCAAACAAAGCGAGGGCGATTATGATCTATAAATTTATCTGCAGATTTTCTTGCAATTTTTGCAGAAGCAAGATTCAAGTCATAAACTAAATCTTCCATACCATAATCTGCCATACTAATTGCGTTGGCATTGAAAGTATTGGTTCCAATAATATCTGCCCCAACGGACAAATAATTGTCATGGATTTTTTCAATGATTTGGGGTTGTGTCAGTGAAAGTAAATCATTGTTTCCCATCAATGCTTTTGGAAAATCCTTAAATCGCTCCCCACGAAAATCTGCTTCCTTTAGATGGAAGGATTGGATTTGGGTGCCCATGGCCCCATCCATTATAAGTATTCGTTCGTTTAGAGATTTTTTGAAATTTTGCATAAAAAAAGCCAGCATTGAGAGCCGGCTGCATCACCCTTTTAGCTATTATTTAATCTGTCGCAGCAATACGGCTCAAATCACGACCAAGAATATTACTTAAGTCTTGGCCTAAGTCCAAGAAAAAGGTATTTCTTGTAATGTATGAACATTCTCCCGTATCTTCTTGGGTTGATGGGTTTAGAAAGATGTTAAAGTTTCGAACCTTTTTTTGACGGCACAGGCATCCTTTTTATCGCCCCTAATGGGCACATGAACCGATTTCCTTCCTTCTATAATCCCTCATCATAACAAAGTTAAGTAACATTCTGGTTAGCGCTTACCCGTTAATCCACTGCTTATTATTGAGCAATGGTGGGAGGCATGCCAGTTAAAATATATAGGAAAAATTATGAAGAAAGAAGTATTTATCAATGAAAGCATGGGCGATACTCGGATTGCAATCCAAGAAGATGGCCGGCTTGTCGAGGTTTATATTGAACAACAAGATAAACAGCGAATGGTGGGAAATATTTACAAAGGAAAAGTGGAAAATGTCCTCCCGGGCATGCAGGCGGCTTTTGTTGATATTGGATACGATTTAAATGCGTTCCTCCCGTTTTCTGAAATCGAAAACAACGATTATCTCGCTGAGATTGATGACGGTAGAAAAAGCAAAAAAAAGAACCATCACTCAGGTGATATTTCTGTCGATTTAAGAACTGGACAGGAAATATATGTGCAAGTGATTAAAGAGCCCTTTGCTGGAAAAGGACCACGCGTAACAACTGAAGTGGCTTTACCGGGGCGTTTATTGGTTTTGGTCCCTGGCGAAAATTATATTGGTATTTCTAAAAAAATCTGGGATAAATATGAACGGCGGCGATTGAAACAAATTGCCCAATCCTTACGCAAAAAAGATGTGGGTATTATTATCCGAACCGTCGCAGAAGGAAAAAGTGAAGAACATATTACCAATGACTTTAATATGCTCATTGATAACTGGGAAAAAATGGAGCAAAAAGGTAGCCGTGGCGAAGCACCAGTGATCATTTATGAGGATTTAGAAACAGCTTCCAGTGTTGTTCGTGATTTGCTCACGCCTGATATTGGAAAAATTATCATTGACTCCAAAAAACTTTTCCGCAAAACCCAACGCTATTTAGAAGAGACATCACCAGGTCTCTGCGACAGATTAGAGTATTATAAACTCAAAGTGCCTCTATTTGAAAGTTTTGGTATTGAACATGAAATAGATAAACTGCTCCGTCCCAAAGTTTGGCTCAAAAGTGGCGCGTATTTGATTATTGAAAAAACAGAAGCAATGGTTGTGGTCGATGTAAATAGCGGAAGATTTGTTGGAAAAAAGCTTCATGAAGAAAATTCTCTCAAAATTAACCTGGAAGCAGCAAGGGGCGTAGCTCGTTCTTTACGATTGCGTGATTTATCCGGTTTAATCGTGATTGACTTCATTGATATGAAGCGCGAAGAAAATCGTAAAAAAGTATATAATGAATTGCGAAAAGAGCTTCGAAAGGATCGCGCAAAAGTTGCAGTTGCGCCTATTACAGAATTTGGGCTATTAGAAATGACGCGTCAACGAATCCGATTAAGCTTGATTGATTCTATGAGCGATGAATGCCCTACGTGTCGTGGTGGTGGAAGAATCGTATCGCGAGAAACGCTTATTACTCGTATAGATCATTGGCTTAGACGATATAAATCTAAACACCGAGATTTGCGATTAAGGTTGGAATTACACCCCGATAACGCAAAATATATGACAGAAGAGAAAAAACACATTTTACGAGGTCTAATGTGGCAAAACTTTGTTCATTTAAAGATTGTAGAAAATCATGATATATTTTTAGATGAATTTCGGTTTTTTAATGTTAAAAATAATACAGAAGTCACAAATGAACTTGATAAGGATAATGCTTCCACGTAAATTTGTCGGCTTTATGGAGAAACAAAATGTATGCAATCGTAACTATATTAGGTAAACAATTCAAAGCGGTCGAAGGCCGAACACTTCGCATTCCAAAAATGGACAATGCAGCTGGTGATAAAGTCACTTTCGATAAGGTGCTTCTTTTTAATGATGGGAAGTCCACCCAGTTTGGCTCTCCCACTGTTGCAAAAGCCACAGTCACAGGAACAGTTCTTGAGCATGGAAGAGAAAGAAAAGTCCTGATTTATAAAAAGAAACGTCGTAAAGGCTATCAAAGAAAAAATGGACATCGGCAGCATTTTACCGAAGTAGAAGTGAATAAAATTCAATTGAAGGCAGCTGCAAAGAAAAAAGCACCTGCTAAAAAAGCAAAAGCAGAAACAAAACCTGCTAAAGAAAAAAAGAAAGAGGCTTAATTATGGCTCATAAGAAAGGACAAGGAAGTTCCCGGAATGGTCGAGATTCAAATGCACAACGCCTTGGTGTTAAAGTAGCGGACGGACAGTCTATCCTCTCTGGTGGAATTATTCTAAAACAACGTGGAACCAAAATTCATCCTGGCGCAAATGTAAAAAGAGCAAATGATGATAGTCTTTTTGCCATAGCAGACGGCACAGTAAAATTTGGGAAAAAAGCACGTGGCCGCAAAATAGTGAGCGTAATTTTACCAAACTAATTCCTACAATAATTTAATACACATAAAAACCCTCTACTTCTAAGAAGTAGAGGGTTTTTTATTTCAAGGCAATGTTATCTTGTTTTTGTAATTTCAAGTATAACTAAATGGAGAATTTTTATGGCTAAAAACAAAATATCCCTAATTGGTGGGGGACAAATTGGTGGAAACTTAGCGCTATTGGCAGCGCAAAAAGAATTAGGCGACGTCATTATCTTTGATATTCCAAAAGCGGAAGGTATGGTTAAAGGGAAAGCTTTAGACCTTATGCAACTTCGCCCTCACGATGGTTATGACGTTACCATTACTGGATCATCAGATTATAAAGATATTGCTGATTCTGATGTCATTATCATTACAGCAGGCATTCCAAGGAAACCAGGTATGGACAGAGAAGATCTGCTTGGAATTAATCTTGGTATTATGAAAGATGTAGCCGAAAATGTCAAGAAGCATGCACCGAATGCTTTTGTGATTGTGATTTCGAATCCATTAGATGCGATGGTTTATGCTTTTCATAAAGTATCGGGTTTTGCAAAAAACAAAGTTGTGGGAATGGCCGGTGCTTTAGATAGTGGGCGTTTCCGTGCTTTTATTGCAATGGAAACAGGCTTTTCTGTGCAAGATGTTACGTGTATGGTTTTGGGTGGACACGGCGACACAATGGTTCCCATTACAAGATTAGCTACAGTTGGTGGTGTCCCTGTTACTGCATTGATTTCCAGTGAACGCTTAAAAGCGATTGAAGATCGGACCCGTGTTGCTGGCGGTGAAATTGTCAAATTATTTGGAAATGGATCGGCTTTTTATGCACCCGCTCAATCTGCCATCGAAATGGCTGAATCTTATCTTCGTGATAAAAAACGCGTGATTCCATGTGCCTCGCTTTGTGAAGGTGAATTTGGTGTGGAGGGCTATTTTATTGGAGTGCCTAGTGTCATTGGCGCTGGTGGAGTTGAAAAGGTTTTAGAATTTGATCTCACATCAGAAGAACAGGCTGAGCTTAATAATACCCTGGAAGCGGTGGAAAAGACAATCGGAGAAACGGGTTTATAATCTGCCAAATAACTAAGAACTATAAAAAGCCTCCAAGTTTTGGAGGCTTTTTTGTTCTTATCAATCGTTATTGAACCAGTATAATAATATGTAATTTTCATTCTCTGAAAATTAATTGACAACCTTTTTTCATTTATTATGTCAAATAGAGTAAAACAGCCTCATTGTGAAGCCTAAAGTACAAGATCTTATTCTGGATGCAAAAACGGGAAATGCTGAAGCGTTTCACGCACTGGTGGCATACCACGATGAAAAAATAATGACATTAGCGCTCCAACTGACACGACACCGGCAAGATGCAGAAGATTTATATCAAGAAGTCTTCCTAAAGGCCTATAAAAATATTGAGAGTTTTCGAATGGAAAGCTCCTTCTATACTTGGCTTTATCGTATTATGGTTAATGCTTTTTTAAATCATCAACGAAAAGAAGAAAAAATAACTATTCAAGAATCTTCTCGTGAATTGCCCAACCCCGTTGAATCTATTTCAGCGCAACCTCAACCAGATACGGAAGTATCTGAACGAATTAATCAAATTTTAATGGCGCTTCCAAAACAGCAAAAAACAGTATTTATTTTAAAACATTTTCAAGGGTTGAAAATTCGTGAAATCTCTGATATGATGAATATTTCATCAGGGACAATTAAAAAATATCTTTTCCGTGCCATGGAAAAAATGCGTTTTGGATTAAAAGAATATCAATATGGAAGAAATCGACTATGAAGGATTTACTCAAAGAACAAGCCGTGCTCTATGTTTTGGATACTTTAGATTCAAATGAAAAATCCGATTTTGAACTTGAAATGACGAAGGATAAATCCTTAAAAAAATGGGTTTCTGAATATCAATCAACTTTAAAATTAGCAAATGATTCACAAACGCAACCTGTTTCAAAGGGTTATTTAAACGCTCAGCGGTTTTCTCTCAGAAATAAAATTGAATCCATTTCATCCCAAAAAAGTGATTCATATCATCCTGCGATTCCAACAATTAATAAAATCATTCAAGTAAAACAGCCGGTTTGGATGAGCATATTTGCAATTATTCTATCTTTTTTTATAGGGAAAACATTTGTATCTAGCGCACCAGAATCTGACAATAATTCCTTGGATATTCTTCAGCTAATGAATGATGGATTGCTGACAAATATTGATATTAAATTAAATGAGGACGAAAATAATCCAATTCATTTTGCCGTCCATGCGTCAAACAAGATGGAATATTCTGGAGATTTGAAAGATGATTTAATTCGAGATATTCTGTTTTATCTTTTGCTGAATGACGAAAATCTAGGGAAACGCATTAAGGCGGTTAATTTACTAAAACAAACTCGATTAGAAGAAAAAGGACAAATGGTTTTGATCTCCTCTATGCTTTCGGACCCCAATCCGGGAGTGCGATTAAAATCGGCTAAAATGTTACAATCTTATTCTGTGAACGCGCTTTTGATTGACGCTTGTGTAAAAACAATTTTAGAAGATAAGAATTCGGCAGTTCGATTGAGTGCTATGGATATTTTAGAAGCTCACCCTACAGCCGAAATGATTCCTGCACTTCAAGTCATTCGGATTATGGAAAAAAATGCGTTTATTCGAGCAAGGGCTGAAAGTATTTTGGCTGATTTCGAAGATTTAAATAATGGTCAGCTATCGCCGGAGATATAATGAAACATTTTTTTCTATTTAGCACTTTGTTTTCCTTTCTTTTTTCTCAAACCATATTTGATTCTTTTGAGCAAGAACGTAAAAATCGATATCGATATACAGAGAAATACGAATTTGATGACGTTCTTAATGACGGGAAATATACGGTTATTGTTAAAAATTTTATTGGCGATATGACGCTTAAGGGTCATTCGGATAGAGGATTAAGCGCTGAGATACAAACAACAATAAAAACCAATTCAGAAAAAAAAGCAAAAAAAGTTATCCATAAATATCAAATTCTGGTTCAACATGATTCGTCTGAAAATATTATTCAAATTATTGGGCCAAAAAATCAACCTGGTAGAATGACGTTTGATTTGGCCTTAAATATTCCAATCATGACAAATTTACAAATGAAATCCTTAGGTGGAGATATCACAGGTGAAAAGCTTCAAGGAGAATTGGAGTTAATAACGGCTGGTGGTGATATTGATTTAAAGCAAATAAATGGAAAAGGACTTTTTAAAACAGCAGGCGGTAATATTGATTTTAAAGATGGGGAAGGTCGATTTACGGTTTTAACAAAAGGTGGCGATGTGAAATTAAAATATATTGAAGGAAAACTTTTGGCTAAAACGGCTGGTGGTGATATTAATCTTTCTCGTATAGTTGGAAATGCTGAGGTCTCAACACTTGGCGGGTTAATTGGGATCTCTAACTTTGAGGGAAATTATTTATCCGCATCTACAATGGGAGGCGATATTCATATTCGTGACATCAATGGAAATACAAAACTTCAGAGCTCTGGAGGTGAATTAGGAATTCAAAATCTAACAGGGAATGTAGTGGCTAAAACGGCTAGTGGCGATATTGAATTAGATGAAGTTTATGGTTTAATAGATTGCTCCACGACTGGCGGAAATATTTATGGCGAAAATATTTATGGAGGGATTAGGGCTGTTAATCAAGCAGGTGATATTTCTATTGAAAAAAAATATGACAAGAAAATAAAAGACCATTCTATAGATTTAAAAAGTTTAGTGGGAAATGTTAAACTGACACTTCCAGAAAATTTTTCAACTTCTATTCTTCTTTATCATTCTGGGTGGGATGGGCAAAATCCTATTGATTCAAATTTTGAATTAAATAGAATAACTGAAGATGGATATCTAAAAGCGAAAGCGACACTTTTTGAAGGATTGTATTCATGTAAAATACAAATTGGGGAATCGGGTAACATTCAAATAAATAAGGATTAACTATGAAAAAATACACACATCTTTTGCTCACTTTTATGCTGTTGTTTAGCTTTGGATTTGCTTCCAATAAAGACGCTGAAAATCAATCACTTGTGCGAAATGAAATGAAATTTTATTCCGATCATATCATTGATACAACAGAGGTTATCAATGATAGAATTAGAATTATTGGTGGAGATTTATTTGTTTATGGCGAGACCAATAATACAATTATGGTCTTGGGTGGCGATGTTACGATTGGTGCCACTGCTATCATCAATAGTGAAATTGTTGTAATGGGTGGCACAGTTCAAATTCATGAAGGAGCAGTTGTAACGGGAAAAATTAAAGAAGCAAATTTAAACGAGGGATTAGTTTATCGCGAAATCTTTACTGATTCTGCCCAAACAAAAAAACACACTATATTTGAATTAAAGAATAAGTCAGAATGGTTACGAAAAGGGTGGATTCATCCAAATTATAATTTTTTCGTTTATAATCGGAATGAAGGCGCACGGCTCACATTTTTTAATCATGATTATGACCATGGGGATCGCTCTCCTTTCAGGCTTAGTATTTCCACAGCTTATCGAACCGCACCCAACGATTTTTCTGGTCGAATTAGTTTTGAGAAGTCATTTTTCAAAAATCGTTTTTTCATTTTATATGCTTCGGCTTTCAAAGAAGCTGTATCCGACGATGAATATCGCCTTAAAGAAGCGGAAAATACGCTCACTAGTTTTTTCGCTCGGCAAGATTTTTATGATCGCTGGGATGAACAAGGGTGGGAATTAGGCTTTGCTTTGGATCTTAATCGCTTAAAAGTAAAAGTTTTTACGTCGGATGCTCAACAAGATTCGATTCCTGTTGATTATTCGATGTGGAGTCTGTCTGAAAAAAACCGAACACTTCGATCTAACCCTCATGTTCAATATCAATCAACGGTAGGTTCTTATAAAGGGACTTTAGCTTTTCAATCTGAAAAATATCATCCATTAAAAACGGGATATTCCCTGCTCTTACAGGGTGAGGCTTATCAAAAAACCGATGATGGGGATAATGTATATTGGTTAAATAAAAATGGGATTAATACATCAGATCTAAGAAAACGATTGCTTATTATGACACGTCTTCATTGGGAATTTTCGCCAGGGCTTGTCTTAAGGAATCAAATGCTTCTTGGACTTTCAAATGGACGATTGCATCCCTTCCGCAAATTTGGTATCGGTGGCATTGGATCTGTATCTGCTTATCCATATAAAACACAAATTGGAGATCACATGATACAATCGAATGTAGAATTTATTATGACGCCTAATTTTACTGATGGTGATCTATTTTTCAAATTATTCTATGATACGGGAATTGCCTTTGACTCTGATGCATTTTTTATCCAAAGTGATGATTTAAATAAACGAAGCTCTTCGTTTATTTCATCTGTTGGATTCGGTATTGGGACAGAATCTGACGATGGAATTGGAATTGGATTTAATGTGGCGAAACCATTAGATGGTTCGGATTATCTTGAAACGACCGTTCGGTTTAACTTCAACTTTTGAGGCAACTATGAAACAAATTATTATCATTCCAATTTTATTTTTGATGTGTTTTGGACAGGACGAACCTACTGCCATTAAAGATTATTATCATTATTCCATGGAGGACATTGAACGTCTTGAAACCGAAATTGAGTTTGGACTTGGGACACTTCACCTATCTGCCAATGAAAAGCCATATCAATTAGATGGTTCAATATATTATTCTATAAAAAGAGGTGAACCTATTGTTACGATGGAAAAATCTAATGGTGTGGGAAATTTTGAAATAGAATTTGAAAATAATTACGAAGGAATCGGTTTATTTTTTAATAAGGATGAGCTCAATATTGATGGCGTGAAAAATGAAATGGATTTTCAATTCCCTAAAGATATTCCAACAGAATTAGAACTAGAATTTGGTCTAGGTGAAGCGGATATAGATCTAACAGATATTTCTATTTCAAATTTTGAGCTTGAATGTGGAATGAGTGATGTAAAAGTAAAAATATCTGAACCCAATAAAATACGCTGCGAAAAAGTCTCCGTTGAAATTGGATTGACTGACTTTTCCTGCGTAGGACTGGGAAATTTAAATGCAAATACTTATGAAATTGAACTTGGATTAGGTGATGCGGATATAGATATAACTGGCGAATTTAAACAAAATGCAGAATTAGAAATCAGTGTTGGTCTTGGCTCTTTAGATTTAGTTTTACCAAAAAACGTAAATATTACGCTTAGCGTTGATCATTCCTTTCTCGCATCTGTTGACATAAATGGCTTGAAAAAAGTTAGCGATAAAAAATATAAATCCAAAAATTGGAATACAGATTTTCTTAGCTTAGATATTGAAATCTCTCTCGGCCTTGGAGATGTGAATGTTCGGGTTGAACGTTAAGAAATAATCCTCTCACATTCACTCGTTCTTAAAAATATGGGATTGAGTGAAAAACCATTATTTATTTTATTGTTTTAACGGTTTTGGACTAATAAGCGTTAAAATTTATCTATTTTATATGATTTTCACTCTTTTATTGATAATATCGTGAATAAGATATAAAATCTCCCATGGCTAAAACGCTCAATATTTATAAAAGGATTGAATTATTGCGTAAGCAATTTAATAACTTGGCTTATAAAAAGGATTCATTGCTCCAGATTATTGGAGAAACTGAAATTTCTGAGCAAGTTTATAATTCAAATGCAATTGAAAATAGCACTTTGAGTTTGGGTGAAACGGATAAAATTTTATTACAAATTGATTTAGACCGATATATTTCTGAAAGAGAATTATTTGAAGCAAAAAATCTCGCTAGAGTTGTGGAGTATATTTGGACAAAAGCAACACAGGAGGAACTAAAACAAAATATCATCCTTTTATTGCATAAAATGTTGATATCAAATATTCGTGATGATATTGCAGGGCGATTTCGGAATGAAAATGAATGGGTTCGCGTTGGAACTCATATTGCTTGCGATCCAAGTCAAATTATTAAAAATATTGATGAAATGTTTATTCAATATTATTCGACTCCCACAGAACATATTATAAAACGAATTGCCTTATTTCATTTAAAGTTTGAAACCATTCATCCGTTTGTTGATGGTAACGGAAGAATTGGCCGGGTTTTAAATAATTATTTATTAATTCGAGAAGGATATGTGCCTATCAATATTCAATTTGTAGATAGAAAAAAATATTATGAGGCATTTGATGAATTCAATACAGAGAACAATACGGCTGTTATGGAAGAAATTATAGGTAAAGCTTTAAGCAATAGTTACCATAAACGGATTGCTTATTTAGAGGGAAATCCAATTATAAGCTTGAATGAATATGGTAAAAAATATAAAATTTCTCATTCAAATTTAATTAATAAGGCGAAAAGACAGAGTATTAATGCATTTACAGAAAAAGGGATTTGGAAAATTGGAGATGAAAGCAACGATTGATTCACGCTGAATTATCCTAATCGATTTTGCTCTATATTTCTTTTGAGGCCAACAAACTTGGTTCGCTTGACAGGAGATTTTTTGAATAGTTGTCGAAAGTTTTCCTCATCCATTTGATGCCAATCTTCATTGGCCCATTCTAAAATATCTTTTCGAGGCTGGAAAGCAGAGACATCTGTCGTCACAGAAAACTTTTGGTTCCATGGGCACACATCTTGACAAATATCGCATCCATAAATCCAATCATCTAGCTGATTTTGATGCTTTGGAAAATCACCGCGATGTTCAATAGATAAATAAGAAATACATTTACGAGCATCAATTTTATTTTCTTCTAAAGCGTGTGTCGGACAAGCATCAAGGCAAGCAGTGCAAGATCCACATAAATCTTCCATGAAAGGCTTATCGTAATCCAAAGGAATATCTAATAAAACCGCACCTAAAAAAATCCAGCTCCCATAGTCTCGTGTAATCAAATTGGTGTGTTTTCCTTGCCAACCCAAGCCTGCTTTTTGTGCCAAGGGTTTTTCCATAAGCGGAGATGTGTCCACGCAAACAATGCCTTTCACATCCTTTACTTCTTCTTTGAGCCATGCCAATAAATGAAAAAGCTTCGATTTCATATAATCATGATAATCGTCTCCCCAAGCATATTGACTGATTTTGTAATCCGATTTTAAGTCATCCTGAGAAAAGCCAGAGTTATAATTCATTCCCACAGATATTATAGATTTTACTTCTGGAAAATATTCAAAAACATTTCCTCGTTCATCTTTTCGTTTTACAATCCATTCCATGGAAGCGTGATGCCCCTTACTAATCCATTCCTCTAATTCTTCTTTCTGCTTTTCATCAAATACGGGATCTGTAATCCCTACTTTTTGAAAACCAAGTTCTCGAGTTTTTTCTTTAATTCGTAATGATAAACTTGAAACCATATAGATTATTTTAGAAACACCATTTTTTTCACTTGTTGAAAATCTTCAGCCGCAATTCGATATAGGTAAATCCCTGCGCTTACTGGCTGACTTAAATCATTGGTAGCATTCCAAACAACAGAATTAAAACCTGCGTCCTGAACATCATTCACCAAATGTCGAATTTCTTTGCCCGTTATGTCATAAATTATGATAGAAACATTTGATTGCACCGGTAATTGATAACGAATTGTTGTATTTGGATTAAATGGGTTGGGATAATTAAGAATAAAATATTGATTTGGATTTATATTATTTGCATTATTTGTATTCAGTGTGACGCTATTTATTTGTCCTGGCGTCCCAAACCCTGGTGATTCTTTCCAATTTGAAAAATGGTAATTATCTCTTGGCATTGATTTTAACTCTAGGGTCGCCCCTCCACCATCGGGCATTTCTGGCCACGGTGTGTTATCATCATAATCAACATAATCAACTAATGTCCCATCTGAATTAAAAAGACGAATAAGCTCACCTCCATTGCTAAATCCAAAATCGAAGCCACCAATATAATTTTCGACTTGAGGAAATATTAAATTAAATATCGCTGGCTCTTGACAAACAATGATAAATCCCATCGAATCTATCTCTGTGTTTTCAGGAATAATATAATAGTGATCCTCATTTTCATCTTTTAAAATATAGTTCGAAATATCAACGGGAATACTATTTGGATTGAAAAGTTCAATCCAATCACCTGAATCAAATTGATTTGATGAATGATAATTAATTTCATTAATGATGGGATAAGTTTCACCATTCAGATCAAATTCAATATCCATCCAAGAAAATCGATTAAGAATCCATTGTTTTAAATAATTTATCTCATCTTCAAATGTATCTCCTATATAATAATTTGGCCAAATGTACTCTCCAAGAATGGGCCATTTTATAAAATTTCTTTCTTGTGCTTCTTCTAATAAAAATGAATATTGATTAATCCGTTCAGTTATAACGGAATCAGACAACTGATTCGTTCTCAAATAATGCCACCTAATTTGATAGGTCTTAATAAAATGGCTATCTATCATTAATCTTGATGACCATGGATTTTCAGTCAGCCACAAATCATTTGTTAACCAATTATTATTATAATTAATATTTCCCATTGCAATATTGAAATCCCAGATAGGGCCTGCCACTAATTTCCCGGATTGACGTTTTTGAAGAAATGTGCTTGAAAAAAAGGCGTCATTATTTCGAAATGCTTCATTTAATAAAATAAAATCAATCCAAGATGGAACATGGATATAGTTACTATTTCCAGTATTTGGATTATCAAAATCATTTGAATAAAGGTTGTTTTCAAAATCATCCACATAATTTTGGATCCATTGGATTTGCTCATCTGTAATATCATCATCTTTTGGGTGATGAATAAGATAAGGCAAATTGATTGTTTCGCCTGAAATGTATGTATCAGATGAGTCGACTCTATTCCACGCTTCAATTTCTAATAAATAGCCACCCGAAACATTATTTTGGGTGGGATTTGCAATATCCACTCTATTGTTATCTACTTTTATTTTTTCCATAAAAACATAAACCCCAACGTAATCATCATTTAAGACAACTTCACAAAATTGCGCCCTTGAAGCATAAAACCCCAGAGAACGAGCAATATCATATGCTAATACGTTTCTTATTAGAGATTTATCGCTATAGGGTCCAGATAATACCCAATCATTTTCTTCAGGCATCTCAAAAATGGATGTATTATAATTATCGCCATTTTCGTATCTCGTTTCTATACTGTATTGTTTTTTAGGAAAATTTTGTGAAGAATGTCCACGTCTTTCTATACCGATATGTCCATTATAATGATTATACGAATCATTGATATGATTTATCTCTCCGTTGCCATTATATATGATGCCCATTTGGGCTGGAATTTTTGGTTCATTTGGAATATCTTCTCCGCCAGTATTTATTACCACTATAGGAAGATTGGAAGATGTGAAATTCACATCCTGACTCAAAGAAATACTTCCAAATAATAAATGTAATAATACCGCTAAATATTTATTCATAAAGTATTCACGCCATCGTAAATATAGCACAATTTTTAGATGCGTTTTTTCATTTGCTCAATATTTTCTCCGCCCATAAAATACCAATGACAGTTTTTACATCGGTAATTTCCCCATCCCAAACCATTTGAAGTGCATCCTTGAGCGTGGTGGGCATAAGCTCAATAAATTCATCTTCATCGCAATTTTTATCTGTTTTTTCTAAATCTTCTCCCAAATAAAGCCACATCTTTTCATTAGCAAATCCAATTGCAGGATGGATATTCGTTAAAAAAGTGAGCGTCTTTGCTCTATATCCAATTTCTTCCTCTAATTCTCGAACCGCGCAATCTTCTGGATTTTCATCTTTATCTAATTTCCCAGCCGGGAGCTCTATCATTTCTTTTTGGACTGCATATCGAAATTGACGAATGAGAGCAAGTTTTCCGTCGGGGAGAATGGGAATAATACAGACCGCACCAGGATGATTAATCCACTCTCGTGTGCTTGTTTTTCCGTTGGGAAGCTCGACAATATCTTTGCGAACATCGAGCAAACGACCTTGAAAGATAATTTCAGAGGAAAGACGAATCTCTTTTAAATCAGACACAAATGTTTAATGCCTTAGTCTTATTAATTCATTGGTCCGTGAATGGTGCAAATGAACCCCATAAAAAACACGGGATTTCGCAAAAACTCAACACGAAGATTGTTGGGTTTGAGAGCAAAAGGTGTTTATTGTTGCCATTCGCTCAATAAGCTTTGAGCTATGGATTGCTGTTCATAATCTTCAACGGGTTCATCTTTGGATAAAGGCTTTGCGATTAAATCTTGCAATAATTTTTTGGCTTGATCTTTCTGCTTATCTTTATAAAGAGCTTTGGCAAGATAAACTGTTTGGGTAAATGTAGACAGCCCTGTTTCAAAAGCTTTCGTTAAATTCGAAACCGCTTCATCGTTATCTGGCCAAGATAATAAAAAGGGAATATAGGGAGATTTAAAGTGAACTGCTCCTAACATAAAATAGCCTCCTCCATTCCAATAGTTTGGATCAAGAGAAATAATTTCTTCAGCTTGCGTTTTCATAATATCCGCAACCCCTTCTTTTGCCGCAGAGAAAATACCATACACTTCAGACCAACTTCCCAAATTGGCTAAATACCAATAGCGTAAAGAGGCAGCTGTTGGAAATTTTTCAATTGCTTTTTCTCCTAAATCTTTTCCTTTTTGAAAAATTGCTTTTTTGTCTTCCTTATTCAAAGCAACAAATTTCCCTTTATAATAATAAGATTTCAAGAGCGTGAGCATTGCTTCTTCGCTGTCTAAATTTTGTAATTGACTAATTGCAGATTGAATGGGCTCAGGTTTTGCGTTCATACCCGAACTGCCATCAGCGCGGTTTAAATAAGATGTTTTGCCTTTTTCTAAAGGTGTTTGAGCAAAAAGAGATAGTGAAAAAATCAATAAAATATAAAGGATTTTTTTCATAAGGAGACTCCTTTAAAAGTATTCGATGTAGGTTATTTTTAATTCCCGTTTAAAATATTCCACTTTATCTTCATCAAAAAGAAGATTGTTGAAATTGAATTCCAAATGGAGACGCTCTGCAAATGTCCACCGAATCGCTGCATTCACATACCCCCCCTTTTGGATAGACATTTTTTTTGCTGTCATGGTATTTTCATTTAATGCTGGATTATATTCCATCATCAGAGAAAACTCAGGGTTTATTTCCATATCCCATCCAAAAAAATAATTCACATCATCATCATCTTTTGTTTCGGTAAAACTATAATTGATTCCAGTATGAAACCCCAAATTTCCAAAAGGTGTTTTCCAATTTTTACTTCCCACTAAAAATACGCCGTAAGCTTTAGTTTCATATCTATTCAAAGAATCAACGAAATCGCCCAAGCCTTGCGTATTCACACCCAAAGCAAATCCAGGCATTGTCATGGACTCATCAATCAAGTGATATTTCAATAAGGCTTCGGGACGAGGGTACCATTTTAGACTATCATCACCAATTAAATTCGGCGACCCAAAAGATAAACCAAATTGGAATCGATCTGTAATTCCCGCTTCCAATGTTGAAATCATTCCTCCTTCATCTTGGATTCGCATCCCAAAACTATACGATCCGCGGGTTAAAGACCCTGCGGTTGGCATAGTGATTAAACTTGTAGGAGGCGGATAAGACTGCCCAAATCCTAAAGTCATCAAACTGATGTAAATGATTGTCTTATTTATAATTCGCATTGCGTATTGGCTCGGGATAAATTACCATTCCATTTCGTGAAGTCAAAGACTCGACTCGCCCTTTTGGAATATGTAAAAATTCCTGTGTCCCACTTAATTTCAACTTAATCTCGTTTTCTCCAATTGAAATAAAATCTACGCTCATTCTTTGCCCAGATTTAAACAGGAGTTCATCAAATTCTGTTCTTGGAATAATGGCACTATAAGGGAGCATTGTTCGTTTCATTTGTATTTCTTTCATAATGATTTCAGCTTCGCTCAATGAGTTTCCCGTGCGAGGAGGCGGCATTTTATATAGTTGATCTGCCGGTGCCATCTCAAGGGACATGTGAGAAATAAGTTCGCCTTGTCGTCCATATTCCCAAATTTGATTCACGTTTGCCATCACATCAAAACGATATTGAAAACGACGAATGATATCTCCTGTCAATAAATTTTGCCAACGTTCTTCAGATAGATTGCCAAGATAGTCATAATCCAATTCAATTTGTCCAAATATTTTTCCATCAATGGTTTCAAATTGAATCTGACGCACTTCGTTACCATTCGGTATGGTGAAACGAGTTTGATCTCCGCCTAAAGAAAGGGTTTCGTTTCCCACAATCCACCAATCAATAAACTCCTTTCGCCACAGTTCATTGTCACGGTAATCAATCATTTTTGTATATTGATTATGATTGTTGATTTGTCCCTTTCGAATGAGCTTTCCCTTAGCATATTCCAACGCTTCACGACTTGTGATTTGACCTTGAGCATTGATGGCCTCAAACAAAACGGCTTCATTCTTTTCATTAAATGAAACTTGCACATAATCTCCGCTTCGCCTTTCTGTTGCCATCATAGATTTTTGCAAAAGAAAATCTTCTCTTGTCTGATAATATTTTACATAGGATATATCTAATTCTTGTCCCAATAATAAAGAAAGAAATAAACTCAGACAAATTGTTTTATAGGAATGGTTCATCAAAATGCTAAAGAAATTCCCACAGGTCTATGATCGGAAATATACGTATCGTATTCATTCCAACCGCCATCGAGATAATCGTCAATTTTAATGACGCTAATTTTTGACTCACTTGCATCGAAAGCATCAAAAAGCTCATTGCTTATCAAAATATGGTCCAAGTGACTGGGCCAAGTTGGATAGGAATATCCAGATGAATGTCCATTTGCGATTTCCATATCGGCGAATTTATATAATTCTGGCTGAGAAATGAAATTCCAGAATACATTATTTGATTCTGTCTCCTGTATTTCATCGTTATAATCACCGACAATAATTACTCGTTCTGTGTTCCAATTTTCTTCTATATAAGATTCCAATAGAAAGCTGGCTTGCTGTCGCCTATTTTCTTCATCCCAAGTATCAGATTCAAGCGTGCCATCGCCACAACATTTCAAATGATTGTTGATTATAATCCACTCTTTTCCATTTGTCGTTAAATGAATTACAAACGGCGATCTTGGAAAAGCCGTTCCGTCATTTTGATAAATTTGATAAGGCTCTTGAGGTATATTGATTGCATTTGTGTTTATAATATAGGCTAATTCTTGCCACGAACCATTAGCTTCTCCAGAAAAATATGCAAGCCAATTGTTGTTGTCATCATACTGATTTAGTTGCTCTACAATCTGATTTAATGCACTTAAACTTACAATTTCTTGCAATGCTACAATATCAGCTTGGAGAGAATAAATTATTTCTGAAACACGACTCACGGTTTGATTCGATTTTGGAAACCATTCCAAATTCCAAGTGAGAATATCTAAAGTAGATTCAGTTCCAAAACTTAAGGCTGTTGTGCTAGGGATTTCCTTTTCACTATCAATCGGTCGCCCACAATTTAGCTGAAAAAAGAGAGCAAAAATTAGAAAAAGTGCTTTCCAAATTCTCATCAATCAGGAATAGGAATGGTCCACATGACGGGTCTGTGATCTGATAATATTTCTTCATAAAGCTCCCAAGACCCTAAGACTTCTTCCATGCGAAGTGTTTGGATTTTCCCTCCTAATGCTTGTTCGTCGAAGAATCCTTTTGAATATAAAATATGATCTAAAATGCTAGGGACAATCCATTTTGGATAAGACGCTTGAGATGTGTCTCCTGAAATCTCCATGGTAGCAAATTGAAACGTGTCTGGATCATCCAAAAAAGCAGTGAAAGATTGATTTAATCCTGTATCGGTCAATTGATCGTTCCAGTCCCCAACAACAATGATATTCTCATTCCCATTTTCAATATATTGAGCAAGAAGATCGTGCAATTGTTCCAAAGATTTCTGTCTCCGATATAAACCATCACCACAACATTTTAAGTGCATGTTAACCACCATAAACTCACGTTGTCGTTCTTCGTAATGCCAAATAAAATTCGCCATAAGCGGAGGACGACCCGCAAAATAGTAATCATCAAAAGAAAAGGGTTCATACTGCGCCAAAAAAGTGACCACATCTTTTCGGTAAATAATTGCCTGGTCCATAAAAGAAGATTGTTTGCTCAAGACAAAATCATGATCCGGCAAAAATGACATCAACTTTGCAAAAGCATTAATATTTTTAATCTCTTGTAAGGCAACCATATCCACACCCCATTCTTGGATTGTTTCCGCCGCCGCCTCTAAAGTCGTATCTCCAGCAGCAGGGAACCACTCTAAATTCCAAGTAACAATTTCTAATTGTTCCGGTTTCCCTAAGCTTGGCACTGGAAACCGATCTGATTCAGATAAACGTTTGAGTGTTTTGAGATAAGCGTTTTTTTTTGGATTCGTGTCTCTAGAAAAAAACTGTTTTTCTGCTTTTAATTTTGCGTCCTTCACCCAATGGTGAACGGTTTCACCCATTTCAGATTCGGGCAAAATATCATCTTGCAAAAGGGTAATGAGCATGCCTCGATCTGTGGGAAATTCATACCCAGATATTGATTTTGTATCCTGGTCAATGAGCAATTCTAAATGTCCTATACCAGAAAGGTTTCCATAATTTTGAACAATGAGTGTATGCGTATTTGGATCTTCCCACGGCTCGTTATATCCTTTTGCAACGCCACCGGTAACCAGAACGTCAATCCCTTCTACAAAATGGGCAAGCTCCATGGCATTTAGCCCTTTAGATTCAACGCTTGTTTCCCCTTGAGATACTTGGGACAAAAATGTTTCAAATTCGTCTTTGCGATTATAAGGAATCCCTAAATGAGCAAGCATGATAATAATGTCTGCGCCATTCAATTTTGCTGTTTTCACCTGTTTTTGTGCTGATGCCACTGCTGGTAAAAATTGAAGTCCTTCCGTATTTTTTGGGAAGCTCAATTCTGGAATATTATCCTGCGTTAACCCAATAATAGCTAATTTGGTTTGACCAATTTGTTTATATATAATAGGTTTAAGCCATTCTGGGTTTTGTCCTGCTTTATCATCAATCAGATTTCCAGACAGCATTGGGAAGTTTGCAACGTTAGATAATTGCTTTAAGTTTTCTACACCTTGATCAAAATCTCTTAATCCTGGGGTAAGTGCGTCGTAATCCATTTGATTCATCCAGCGAATGATAGTTTCTCCACCATCTAATGTTCCAAGAGGAGTGCCTTGAAAAAAATTTCCTCCATCTAAAAGTAAAACATCATCACCCTTTTGTTTTGCTTCCTGTCTTAGCTCTGATACATAAGCGAAAGCACCTGCTCCACCGCTCATCATCGGGCCAAATTCAGGATTCATAAATCGTGCCGGAATTTGATGGATAGAACCATGAATATCGTTGGTAAAGACAAGATGCAATTTTGTCGTTTGCCCAAAAATAAGATTGGCAATAAAAAGGAGAGAAATAAATCTCAATAAATAAAATCTATTCAACATGAATCTGATCTAAAAATCGTATTGAATTGAAAATTTGACACTGGTATTGGATTCATTTACAGACTCCAAATTGATGGTTTCGCTAACAACAGCGGGAAAAATATCTTCATAACGATAAGCAAGTGATCCAAAAATGACGCCAAAATCAAATGTAGCATTTCCCCAAACATAAGCAGATCCTAGCGTTATTTGAATGCGTTCAAACTCTTGACCCAAAGGAGACTCACTGAAAATAAATCCAAATCTAAATGGAATTTGCTCCTTGAAATAATGCTCAATACCGCCATGGATTTCCCACGCTTCTTTGAAAGAAAAATTCGTTTCAAACTGGGTTAAACTGGTATCCAATGTAGAAGCCGTGCTTAATTTATATTTTGACCAATCCCGATAATGCAATTCAAATACTGCCTTTGTTTTTAAGGGGTTTTTCATTTTTGCTTCTACGCCAATGGACATTTTTGCTGGGAGCGAAATCGTAAATTGTCCTGTGCTATCCCAGGAAGATGGATGATAAAACCCGGGTAATTGAGTCCGCTCATTGATTGTAGGAATCGTCCACACGTCGCTGAAACTCAGATCCACATCTTTTTGATATGTAAGACCAATCTGGTAGCGTCGATTTACTTGATAAGCAATACCAAATGTAGGCACTAGTGTGCTTCCCTCTAACTTTATATCCGAAGCAAAAGCGTAAGAAGAATCGGAGGCAAGGGCTTCATCTGCTTCAAAAACATTGATGGCATAGCGATCTGTCATCTTTTCTCCAATCAAGATATTGGCTGTATAACCCAACTTAATTTTAGAAAATACTGTATGATTCATACTGATGCTGTAAGCCGTTATTTGTCCGCCTCGATTAATTTCATGATATCCACGAACGGGATCTCGATTATAGGTTCCAGATGGAAGACTGCCCCGCACTTCTTCTGCGTAATCATAGGTCAAATCCCAAAAAGTTGATTTGGATAATCCGATATAATTATCTTTACGTAGCTTCAAAATCATGCCCCCTTCCAAATTATTATACCAATATCGATTTGCCGCATATACATTATTTGTTACCACATCATCAAACATATCCATTACAGGAAAAGCTCGTTTTTCTTCATATCGTCGTAAAGAGCCTGTTGCATAAAAACTTAATTTTTTTCCATCTGTTTTGAGTAAGGCTGGATTTGTCCATACATTTTCTAATCCAATCGAACTGGCCACGCCTGTCATTCCCATTGACATAGAACGGGCAGAACTAAAGCCAGAATTCTGTGGCAAAATAGAAGAAAAATAGGCTTGGGCGCTTATGCTTGAAAACAATAAAGCGAGTATAAAGCAATTGTTAATAATATTTTTATGATTCATAATATCCTAATTCGTTAAGTTGAAATCAATAAGCATAATCCACCTGAATGCGAATATCAGACGATTCTGCAATGCCTTTTACGCCAATCACATTCACGCGAACATTCGCGGAAGCATCTTCCGGTGGAAAAGCATAATTTGTAATAGGAGAGGCCGTGTCCGTTGTCCATTTTAATCGAACAGCCCAATTGTCTCCCACACGAGAAAATATAGCCACCCACCAACGTAAGGCATCGGACGAACTATCAAAAACCCTAAAGTCTGTATCTTCAAAATTCCAGATAAAACCATTGTAAATCATGGCTTGGCTCATGATCTTAAATCGATCAGTAAAATTGTGTGTTACCTTAAACCCAACCGCTTCGCTACCTGTCCCGGCACTGCCCACTAAAGCGGGAGA
>JABHGY010000036.1 GCA_018671775.1 Fidelibacterota bacterium | reverse complement strand
TGGCGTCGTTTTTAATATATATATTTCGATATTCAAAAACCGCTATAGCACCTCAAAATATTCGAAATAATATAAAACTTAAAAATCCCCTATTCGCCCATATTACTAATGATACAAGATATTTTAACCCATATTACAAATTTCAAAAAGTCCCTATTTCTCGATGCACTGTAACGCCGGATTGAGCGTCGTTGAAAACGCCAACTATTATTTGTCTATTTTTCGAGTTTTCGCTATAAGTCTCTTATTTGTGAGACTTACAATCCCAACCCAGAGTATTTTGCAAAAAAGAGAGAATCAGAGACTTTTCCCACATTTGTTCGATTTAACGTAATAATCGACCGGACAACACAGTAAAAACAAAAAATGTAAAAAGGATGTGTGTATTGATGTGTCGCTGTATCTATCACAATATCGAAAGATACAGCTCATTTTTATAAAGTAAATGTCTTAAGTCGAAAAGTTCGATTTTAAAGACAAGTGGTACGCCCGACAGGAGTCGAACCTGTGGCCTCTGGAACCGGAATCCAACGCTCTATCCAGCTGAGCTACGGGCGCATATTTCTTCATTCAATTCGTGATCGAACGATCCAAGCTGTTTTATATCCCATTTCTTTCAATGTATTTTGAAGATTGTTCGCTTCATTTCTGCTTACACAATTTCCAATACGAACTTTATAAAAAGGAGCATCAAATATTAAATAGACTTCTTCACTAAAATCAACGGTGGATTTACGATAAAAAGCTTGAGCTTCTTCAATGGATTTTGACTCAAACACTTGGATACGAAAACCATCCTTACTTTCTATTGTTTGTGTTTTGTTTGAATCAATAAAACCCCAATATTCTGGGGAAAATATCTGATTAATAACTATCGGCCATTTCATGGCAGGTTCATTTGCCGAGTCTGGATGAAACCAAAATAAAGAATCGGCAGACTGTGCGAATAAACTTCCACATGTGATAATCAAAAAAATAAAGCGTTTTTTCATCTCTATAATTTTCGCAATGTTTCGGCGGGAATCCACCCTTTTTTTCCATCAATTAAAATAATTTCCACCCATTGATTTTCCCAAACCAATATTTCAACTTTTGTTCCCTCGTTGACCCTAAAAAGAATCGCATCATTCTTTTGAAATGGCCCAGAAAAAACACTAACGTGATTATCAATTAAGATCCCTTGGGATTCATTCATTTTTGTCCAATATTGATCGAATGTGATCAGATGTAAAACAAGAGAAAAGAAAATTAAACCGTAAGCAATTTTTTTTATAATATTTAGCCCTAAACCAAAAAGCCGTTTCAAAGCAAAAACAAATACAGATAGGCACAATAATATGCCCGCAATAAATATCATTTCATTTAAAGTGAATGCATATTTTATTGTGCGATAAAAAGATAGAAGAAAACCTGAATCGGGCATATCTATTTTATCAACAATGCGTGCATTGGCTAAATCTAAATTATATCTCCCATCCTCATTCCTTGGCGAAAATTGCAAGGATTTTTCATAAGCCCAAATGGCGTGACCAAATAAATGTTGGCGAAAATATGCATTTCCTAAATTATAATACAATGCTCCACTTTCAAATCCTTGCGCCAAAATGGATTCATATTGATTGGCCGCCACTTGATAGGACTCTGCATTCATTGATTGGTGAGCGGATTGATAAATCGCATCAATAGATTCACCAAAAAGTGCTGAGAAAAAGAATAAAGTCAAAATAAATTTATTCATTTCAATTTACTCTCTAATTGAATAAGCAAGTTCTTTGTATCAAATAAAATCGTGTCCACTAAAGCTTCTCCGCCAGGAGCGAATCGGCCCGAATCACATTGCTGAAGTAAAGTCATTAAGCGTTGTGATAGTTCATTTGGAATCCGCCCCGATAATTCATTTTTGACTAAGGCTGGATCTAAATTTGGCGAGGACAAATCTAATCTTTCAAAGAAATAAACATAAATTGTTTGGCTCGCCAAAGTAAAAGGATCATCCGTTTTTTGTTTTAAGGACTTCTTGGATTTTTTAAGCGCTCCTCGCGATAGACGACCTGTCGCAGTAGATAATCGATAATCCGTTGCTTTATTAATCCAGATAGGCATAAAAGCAAAAAACCCGGCTAATAGGTAAATCCAGATTACGGATCGAGAAATAAAACTTTTTTGTATCGGGGAAAATTCTGTGCTTTCCGTATGAATAAACCGTATATCTTTCCCCAGCAATTCGACTTCACGTTTGGTATATTTACCTGAATTATACTTTTCAATTTCTCCCGGCAATATGGAAATTTCTTGCACCTGAGATTGTGTTTTTTCCCATCTCTGATTTTTTGGATTAAAATACGACATTTTTATACGGGGCAACAAAAGCTTCCCTGCTTGACGGGGAATCAAAATATATTCCCAAGTTGACACGCCTGTTAACTCGTCTCGAAAAGCATCTTTTTTGAAGTTCTCCTTTGGCGGAAATGCTTCTACAGTTTCTGGAAACTGAATCTCAGACAGAGAAAATTGCCCCAAATTTCCCGTGCCTTTTAAACGAACTATAAAAGTGAAACCCTCATTTACTTTGGCTGAATCCGTATCTAATTCCGTCGAAATTTTGAAAGACCCGACTGCACCTGAAAAATCAAATGGTTTTTCTTTGGGATAGGTTTTTACGAAAATTGACTTTTCTGGCGAGCGAATTTGTTTAGTTATAGTTTCAGTGAAGAATGAATTAAAGAATGGGTCAAAGGCGGAATTACGTCCTCTATTCCTCTTCGATTTCTTCTCCATTTGACCTTGTATATGAATCGGCGGAATATTTTGCTTTCCCGTTTTCATTGGAAATAAAGCCACTTTTAATAAATCTGCAACTTGATACGATTTTCCATTCAATCGCACATTTCTAAATTTTAAGGATCGCGGTGTATAAACGACCTCTGACCAAAAGCCAACGAAATCCGGTAAGTTATAAGGAGATGGAGAAAAATTAACATTCCGATATAATTTATAAGTTACCGTGAGCTGTTCTCCCACAAAAATAGATTCTTTATCCAATTCAGCCCGAATAAAAATAGCCGATCCATTTTCCACGTTCCCTTTTCCAACTCTTATTTTTACGGACGTCGTTTGGTAAGTTTTGTCACCTAGCTTTACCCATAGTTTTGGAATGGTCAATGTCCCTGTTTTTTTAGGACTCAATGTCCATGTCAAACTATAGTTACTGCTCATTTTGCCATTGATCCATTGGATATTGGTTTGTTGCCCCGGTCCACTTAATAAATCAAATTGTTTCAATGCGGGCAAAATATCCACTTCCGGCATTTCGCTTGCCCCAACCGCTTCAATTTTATATGTAATGGTTTCGCCCAAAGAAATTTGAGTTGCATCGACGGTTGCATGTAAGGTTTGAGCAAAAATGATCGTGGAGGAGAAATACGAAAATATGAAAAAGTAAAAGGCCAGTCTCCGAAACATTACCAATCCTTTTCCATTTTTTTTGACTTTGCACGAGAAATCTGACGCTTTTGATTGATTTGCTCCTTGTCTTTCAATGCATTCAAAATGGCTTCAGCTTGCACGCGATTATCGCTCTTTTTCTCTTCTTCTTCTTTTTCATCAGCCTGACTCTGCTGATTTTGCTTTTCCTCTTCCTTCGATTCATCATTTTTCTCGGATGATTTCTCTTGCTCATCCTTTTTTTCGTCAGATTCAGAATCTTGGTTTTCTTCATTATTCTGCTGATTCTCTTGATCTTTTTCCTGATCATTCTCTTGTTTGTTTTCTTCTTCTTTTTCCTGTTCCTCGTTATTTTCTTGATCTTTATTTTTATCCTGCTCTTGATCTTGTTTCTGCTGTTCTTGAATCATTTGTTTGGTGATTTCATAATTGTATCTGGCATCTTCATCGTCTGCATTGAGTTCTAATGATTTGCGATAAAAGGCTACCGCTTCTTCGAGCTTTTCTTGCTCGTGCAAAATATTGCCCATATTAAATAAGGCTTTGGATTGAAGTGCTTCATTTTCTGTTTTCAATGTTTGCTCAAAAGATCGAACTGCTTTTTCTAAATCTTTTTGTTGATAGGCACTTGCACCCAAACCAAAATTCGCGGTGTAGTCATCTTCACGTTCCGTTAATATATCTTCGTAAAACTTCTGTGCTTGATCAAATTCTTGTTTTTCGTAATGACTTTGCCCTTTATCTTGCGATAATAATGCTGCCATAAATATGAATATAATCGCAAAACCTTTAATCATCAAGATGCTCCGTTTTTGCCTGTGTTGGCAATATCAAGCCCGCAAAAAAGAAAAGTAACGAAAGAAATGCCGGAATTTGATATCGATCTTCATATTCAGAGAATTCGTGCGTGCTCACCGTTCGTTTTTCCATATGATCAATAGCAAAAGCAATATCTTCTGCCGTATCACTGTTATTGGAAAATCGAAAATATTGCCCTTTCCCCGCATTGGCGATGTCTTTTAAAATTTGTTCATTCAATACAGTGGTGATGAGTTTACCCTTATTATCCCGTTTATATTCTTGTGTTTTTTCCCCAGATAGAGGGATGAGCGAACCAGACAAAGAGCCAACGCCCACCGTATAGATGCCCATGCCTGTATCAGCTGCTTTCCTTGCAATTTCAATGGCTTCTCCTTCATGATCTTCACCATCCGTTACGAGTATTAAAACTTTATATTTTTCACTTTCATCTGTAAATGCGGAAATGCCTGTTTCCAAAGCTGAACTTAGGGATGTCCCTTGTGTCGGAATCATTTGCGTATCGATTTCATTCAAAAAAAGCTGTGCCGCTTCATAGTCCGTTGTCATGGGTAAATACAAATGACTAGATCCAGCAAAAACGATAATGCCAACACGATCACCTTTGAGTCCACGAATTAATCTGGCAATCTCAAATTTTGCTTTGTCAATTCGACTCGGCTTCACATCATTTGCATCCATACTGACGGACGTATCCAATGCAAAAACCAAATCAACCCCTTTCCGTTCTACTGGTTTAATGCGCGTACCAATTTGTGGACCTAATATCGCCAAAGCGAGGGTAAACAATCCAAAGAGGGCTAATCGCCTTT
This sequence comes from Fidelibacterota bacterium, assembly GCA_018671775.1. Lineage (GTDB taxonomy): Bacteria > Fidelibacterota > Marinisomatia > Marinisomatales > UBA1611 > JABHGY01. The sequence continues at coordinate 27,190 of JABHGY010000036.1, read as the reverse complement.
TCCACTGGAGTCTCAATGAATCCAGCCCTACAAATAATTGCCGTTTTACTTTTTCACTCGCTTCATCAAAAAGTGTGGGGGTTCGTTTAGACTTCAAGATGCCTGCAATCCATAATATCACAAGAATCGCGATCAAGCTCGCTGCTATAGGATAACGAAAATCCATTAGGTTTTATTCCTAAATATTGAACGATTCAATACTTGTCCACCGAGCCCTAATAAAAAAGCTGGAAATAAAAACCAAGCATATAAATCTTCATGTCGGGTAAAGGTTTTTACTTCAATTTCTGAACGTTCTAATTGATCAATTTCTTGATAAATCTCTCGGAGAGCATTTGCATATTTCGCTCTAAAATATTTTCCGTTCGTTTTGCTCGCGATTTGACGTAAAGTTTTCTCATCAATTTCGTTTCGGATAAGCCCTCGACCAGGAATGCGCGTCGTTGCTTTATCTGTGCCAATACCAATGGTATAAATCTTAATCCCAAATTCCGAAGCCAAATCAGATGCTGTAATTGGATCTAATTCCCCCGCATTATTGCTCCCATCTGATAATAAAATCATCACTTTACTTTTTGCTTCACTATGACGCAAACGATTGGTTGCATTGGCAATAGCCATTCCGATTGCGGTCCCATCGTAATCTCGTGTCGCCACTTGCACTTCTTGCAATAATCCCTTCAAAACAGACATATCCACGGTCAGTGGACATTGGATGAACGTTTGTCCCGCAAAAACCAAAAGTCCGATGCGATCTCCTTTTCGACCAGAAATAAATTCAGTCGCCGTCTGTTTCGCCACTTCCAATCGATTCGGTTTAAAATCGTCAGCAAGCATGCTGCTGGAAATATCTAATACAAGCACCATATCAATGACTTCCATTTTTGATTCTTCCATATAATCAATCAACTGAGGTCGAGCAATGCCAAGAATAATAAATAATATGACCAATAAATTTAATCCAAGAGTAATTCTGTGCCTATTTTGCCCACGACGTTTAAAAGATTTGACAAAATAAGATGAACTTGAAATTCGGATTGTGCCCTCTTTTCTCCGTCCAATTCGACGATACCAAATCACATAAATAGGAATCAAACTCAATAAGAGTAGATAAATTGGATTTTGAAATTGAATTATCATAGTGAGAATATTAATTTCATTTTATACATTACGATGTAATCTTTTTTGTGTTCCACGTTTCGACAAATAATACAAAAGACCTATATCTAACGTTAACGATGACAAAGGCCTTTTGAAAATGGGTAAAACTGAAATAGACTACTTCTCTGATTTATCCTCATCATTGTCTGCGGATTTCTTTACCGTTTCTTCAATGTCATTAATTTCTTTTTTTGCTCCATCGACGGCTCCTTTAAACTCACTGATTCCTTTGCCTAATCCTTTTGCTAATTCAGGTAAACGCTTGGCGCCAAACAACAATAGGACAATAAGGAGGATGAGGACAATTTCGCCTGTCCCCAAATTAAATACGGCATACAAGACTTCATTTTGATTCGTCATCTTTTACTCCTTTTTCTATCTAAAATATCTCAAAAAATAATAAGCGGTTGCAAACCCAATCATGCTCATAAAATTGATTCGAATCGCAAGTCCGAACTTAAGCGTAATTACTTTTAAATCTAAGATAATGACGCCCAATTCATTTCCTGCCCATCCACCCAAATCAAAGCCAAAATCGGTGAGGAAAAAATCTTTTACAACACCATCGGGTAGAAAATTACCTAATAATTCACCAACAAGTCCTCCGAACGCTGCGCCCAAAAAGAGCCCCACAATAATAAGAGATATGTTCCGCTTATTCATGGTCTAAATTAAGACTGATTTTTGTCTATCTCGAAAGAATTTTCAATTTCTTCTGTCGGATGCCTCTGAACCGCCATCCATCTAAAAATATTCCAAGAAATATAAAACAGAACAAGGGGAAGTAAAACATAACCTTGCCAAATAGCGAGAGATATAATTGTCAAAATAAACGAAATCAATAAAAATGAATTGGTCGCACCTGATTTAAATGAAAATAAGGGAAATTTCGAAAATGGGACAGAACTTACCATTAAAAATCCAAGGATAGCCACAAGCACCAATGCGGTCCTAGGGTCACCATGATCTCCGCTCACTTCTAAATTAAAAAATAAATACGCAAATAAAGTGATGGTGGCAATAGGCGTTGATAATCCGATGGTATAACTTTTTGCAATTTCTGGGTTTTGATCCATGTTGAATTTTGCCAGGCGAATGGTTCCAAACATCAAAGGGAGAAAACTATACATTGCGCCTAAAACAGGAGGTAAACCAGCTACATACAATTGGTAAACCAGCACAGAAGGCACGACGCAAAATGAAACCGTGTCTGCCATAGAATCAAATTCTACCCCAAATTGAGAGGATATCCCTAACATTCGGGCAATTTTCCCATCAAAGACATCAAACAAACCTGCAATCAGAATGAAAATACCTGCTTGAACGACTTCTCCTTCCATGATGAGTCCTATGGAGATGAATCCTAAAAACATATTTAAAACTGTTAAAAAATTCGGTATGAATCGTTTTCTCGCTAATTTACGTTTTTCTTTTTTATCCATTCCATTTGCCTATAATCGTTTTATTTCCTGTCACTTTTTGTCCCATTTTCACTTGAATCTTTACCGTTTCTGGCAAAATAATATCTGTCCGCGAACCAAACATAATAAATCCTAATCTATCGCCTTTGGACATCTTTTTCCCTTCATAGGCATAACAATGAATTCGTCGTGCCACCAATCCCGCAATTTGTTTCAATCCGACTTTTCCTTTTGGAGTTGAAATTTCAATGATTGTTTGTTCATTTTCATCTGAAGCTTTATGATCAAAAGCTGCCAAAAATTTTCCCTTTTTGTATTGCACAGAAGTAAAAGTCCCATCAACAGGCATTCGATTTGTGTGTACATTAAAAACATTCAAAAAGATTGAAATTAACTGGCGCTCTTCACCTGAATTATCTATCACGGATTTTAGGGCAACAATTTTACCGTCAGCAGGAGAAACAATCTCTAAATCTTCAGCGTCAAGTTCTCGAATTGGATCTCTGAAAAAATTGAGCGAAAATAGAAAAAATAATCCAGTCGCCAAACCAAGATAAAAGAAATACGTATTATTCAAACTATAATTCACGCCTAGAAAAAATACAGATAAAAGAAAACTTATGAATAATAGATTCCGACCTTCGGGTGCAATTTTCACTAAATCGCTCCTAACTTAAGTTTAATTGTTTTATACTTTCCCTCTCGATAAATACGAAGTGTAAGCATGTCTCCTGGCCGTAAATCTAGCTCTATAATCACATTTCTAATATCACGTGGTTCATGTACTCTTTCCCGTCCCACTTTTACAATAACATCCCCAGTCCTAAGATTCGCTCTATCTGCTGGACTATTAGGCTCTACCTCCACAATAATTACACCCGCATTTAGATTCAATTCTAAATAACGGGAAATATTTCGTGTCAATGTTTGCACCCGAAGTCCTGTGGTAAAGCTCCGATTAATTCTCCCTTCTCGTTTTAACTCCTCTGCAATATCCATAGCATGATTAATCGGAATGGCAAATCCAATTCCAATGGATCCCTGAAATTGATTTGAGCCTGTAAAAATAAATGTATTAATTCCAATCACTTCTCCATTCGCATTGACCAAAGGACCTCCACTATTTCCTGGATTAATCGCCGCATCCGTTTGTATCATATCCTGAAAAACTTTACCCGATTCTTGACGACCAAAATTCATGTGAGTTGCAGATATAATTCCTGCACTGGCTGTGGGCTGATCACTGATGTCGAAAAGGTTAAATGGATTCCCCAAAGCAATCACCCATTCTCCAATGATAAGGTCTTCCGAATCGCCTAAATCTGCATAGGGGAAATCATGTCCTTCTAATTTCAACAACGCTAAATCTGTAGTTTGATCAAACCCTATAATTTCTGCATCATATTCGTAACCACCAGTGAGTGTTACTGTAATTTCGACTGCATCTTCAATCACATGGTAATTTGTCATCACGTATCCATCTGGACTAATAACCACACCACTTCCAGATGTTTGAGAAGGAATATTCATAGCCGATGGTGGCAAAAAGAATGAATAGAACGGATCTTGGTAATATACTTTTTTGTTTTGAACCACATTGATACTTGCAACCGAACCGCCCACTTTTTTGATGGCTCTCGTGATGGCAGTTTCTCTGCTTTTTGAGACGCCTCCAAACGCACTGGAAGTCAGTACGAAGAGCAAAATAATTTTAAAATATGATTTTTTATGCATAATCAACATGATTCAAAAATAAGCCTTGTGCGGGTGCTTTAAAAATCTGCACATCTTTGCGGGGAGAATCTAACAAATTCTTTATGGTATTAAATGACATTTTCCCATCATTATTTTGCACACTACATCCCACAATATAACGAACCATATGATGCAAAAAACGATTGGCGGAGATATTAAAGATAAGCATGTCGCCCTCTTCTTTCCATAATGCTGAATCAATAATACAATTTGTATGTTCCAATTTTTCATTATATTTACTGAAAGATAGGAAATCATGGACTCCAAGAAATAAGCTTGCCACTTGATTTAATTTGTCAATATTTAGAGGATTTGTCATCCAAACTTGATTGCCATACACTAATTTTTTCTTAGACATACATTGATAACGGTAATGTCTTTTTACAGCAGAATAACGTGCATGAAAATCTTCACCTTCCTGTTGAACTTGCATTACTCGGCAATCTTTGGGTAAATGCCCATTCATCGCATCTAATAGTGTTGTATCATCCAAACGCGTTTCAAGGTCAAAATGAGCTACTTGACCAAAAGCATGGACGCCTGAATCTGTCCGTCCTGCACCATTTACAATAATTCGATCTCCACCAGAAAGTGCCACGAGAGCTTTTTCAAGCACGCCTTGGACCGTTCGAGCTTCTTGCTGTAATTGCCATCCAAAAAAGTGCGTGCCATCATATTGGATAATAATTTTATAACGTGCCATAAAATTGAAAAAGTCCATTGAATAAAATGAGCAAAATAAAAACAATGAAATCTATACTTTTAAGTGGATGAAAAGGATAAACACCTCGTGGAAATTGCTTCCCATATCCTCGCAATTTCATCACGCGTGTCATTTGCTCCGATTGCAAAAGGCTGTTATGTAAGAAATAAGGCAACACACCTGAAAACATCTTTATCTTTTCAAATCGTGTTTGAGGTTCGGAAAACCCCAGGGCTTTTTTCCCACGAAATATTTGATTCCATTCCATTTGAATTCCTGGCGAAAAACGAAAAATCATCTCAATAAAAAGCAAAAGATTCTCACTCCACTTTCCTTTTAATCCCAATTGAAAACGAATGCTTCTCAAGGCTGGAATAAAATAAATCCGATTTTGTGAAATTAAATAAAAAGCCATCATCGATATCATCAACCAAAGTCGAAGCGTTGCCAATCCAAAACTATGTGCTATGTTCCCCCAAGACATTTCTGTGAAAAAAAAAGATACCCCCACAAATGTTAAACCAAGAATTGGTAAATAAATGATAAAAGGCTTCACCGTTTGTCCCCATTTTTTGAGCTGGCTTTTGTGAAGGGTCAGCAAGAAAATAAAAACTGGAACGAAAATCAAAAAATATCTGAATTCTGACAACAATATTGCAAATATCACTCCATGAAAATATAAGACAAATACAGTGACTGGATTCAATTTCACTTAGAAAAGTTCCAATCAATTTGCAGTGCAAAAGAGTTCTGTGAAGGATTTATTTTTGGATGAAACGAAATTGATTCTAATGCTGAAATCCGCTTGAGATAAAGTGCGTCTATTGCTGAAACAATATGATTGATCACAATTCCTCCAATTAAGAAAGAACCACCCAATTTCCATAAATCACTTCGAATCCGAATAGATTCAAACTTGCTTCGATTCGCATCAGAATCCCAATCCCAAGTCCATAATTCTGAATCTTCGTATAAATCATCGTTTTCCCGAAATCGGAGATGTTCTTCGTTATAAGCATCAATGGAAATATAATTACCAATATCAACCCAATAATTATGACTTTTATCGCTGGATTGCGCTCCAGAATGCTCAGATGCAAAGGCCATATATGTTTGTCTTTCTGAGTCAGATTGATGATAGGATGCAACGGCAGAAAAAACCAATGCAATTTCGGTAATGACAAATTTTCGTCCCCGTTCTTTATTGCCAAGCGCATATTCTCCACTTCCTGGCAAAATTAAAGATTTTATCACAGGTGAAATTCTCCGAAAAGACGTCTGCTCTTGTCCGTGCAAAGGAAAGCAAATTCCAAAAAAGAGGTAAAGTGAGATTAGTTTTTCCATGTTCTGATTCCCATAATCATTAATAAGCCTAAACAAAATATTGCAAATACATCGCCGTATCGTGTGTAAAAACTACCGCTGTTTCCATAGGAAACATGAGCCAAAAATACTTTTTGTGTCCCCAAGGAAATTTTTTCTTTAACCTGACCGCTGGCTGAAATCAAACCTGATATTCCTGTATTTGCAGCACGAATAACCGATACCCGATTTTCGATCGCTCGTAAACGAGCTAATTCAAAATGTTGATACGGTCCTGCCGTATTTCCTAAGTAGCCGTCGTTGGCTTCTATACTCAGAAATTCAGCGCCAGATTTTACAAATTTCCGAACCATATTCGGCATACTTGATTCATAACAAATGATATTGGAAAAAAAGGTCGAGTCCAATTGGAAAAGAGTAAAATCACTGCCGTGAGTAAAATTACCTTGACCAAAATTTAATTTCCTTAAGGATGGAAAATACTCAGATATCGGAATATATTCAGCAAAAGGCACCAAATGAATTTTATTGTAAAATGATTGAGCGTTATTTGGCGTAAAATACATGGACGCATTAAAATAGTGTCTTTCCCCATCCACTTTCTTTCTATCTACCGTTCCTGTTAATAAGGGGATTTTAGATTGGTCAACAATAGCTTGGATTCTTTTTCTATGTTGACTGTTCAACCGCAAGTAAACAGGCAAAGCTGCTTCCGGCCATAAAACCAAATCTGGCTGTAAATCGATTGCAACAAGATGAAGAGAATCCATAATTGAAATCGTTTTCCCTTGAGATGCCCGATCCCATTTTTCATTTGGATCAATATTGGGCTGAATCACGGCAACTTTAACTGATTTTGATTCAGCATCAAATTGTCTCATTCTGGCAGATCCGGCTAGGATTAAACTCAGAAAGAAAACTGCCATCGCTAATGATAATTGCTTGACACCTTGTTTTTGCGTAAGAAGTATGTAAAAAATGCCATTGACAGCTGTGAGCCAAAACGTGACCCCATACGACCCGGTGATTTCAATCATTTGAATAAGAGATAAATAATGACTTTGGGTTAGGGCCAAATTCAACCAAGGAAAGCCTAAAGGACCAAAACTCCTTAACCATTCTAAAGAAACAATGAAAAAAGGCAAACTCAAAAGTCCAAGCCCACTTTTATCTCTGTATAAACAAAATAAATATCCAAAGACTCCCCAAAAAAGTGAAAGATAAATGACAGCCGCAATTAAAGATAATAGCACCACGCCAAATGATGCTCCAGAATTATTGCCAATCCAATAAACTGAAACCAAATGAAACGTAAGCGCAAAAAGGAATGCATTTCTGGCTCCATTTTTTGGGGATGAATGGAGAAGCACATGAATCAAAGGCACAAAGCCAAACCAGGCAAAAAACCCTAGCGAGAAAGGATAAGTTGCAATGCCCATAATCAATCCAGATAAAATTGAAAGTCGCCAACTTGGCTGCTGAAAGAATCGATTCATTAGTACGTTTTATCTAAATATTGTTGAAGGAATATGGAGGCCGCAACACGATCTACTTTTCCTTTTTCATGACCCGTTTTTACATTTTGAAGTTGAAGACTTTTTTTGGCTGAAACAGAGGATAATCGTTCATCTTCTAAATGAATGGGCAAGGAAAATTGTTTTAATTTTTCAGCCAAATCTCTTACGTGCTTGGTTTGTTTGGTTTCATTTCCTTTCATTCCAATCGGCAAGCCGAGCACAATGGCCTCTACGTCTTCTTCTACGATTATATTTTTCAATTGAGTGATGAGATCTGACTCGGAACGAATGGTCAGTGTGAGTTTTGGAGAAGCAATCATCTTTAGTGGATCGCTTAACGCAATGCCAACCCGACGATCTCCATAATCAATTCCTAAAATTCTACCCACGTTTATATAGGCTTTTTGAGATGATCTTTGAGGATTTTCCCTGGCTTAAATCGTGTTTTTTTGTGGGCAGGCACGAATAATACTTCGTTCGTTTTTGGATTTCGGGCTTTTGGTTTTGCTTTGGTAGGTTTGACTTCAAGCACACCAAAATTCCTAATTTCAATCCGAGTACTGTGCCTATTTTCCATAAGGTATCCCCGAATTATGTCAAAAAAATCGTCCACAATTGTTTGCGATGTATTCATAGATAATTCATGCCGTAAGGCTAAATCAGCAATAATATGTTTTTTAGTGTATGTTTTCTTTTTCATTCTTATGTTGTCCTTTCTACATAATCAACATGATGGAACGCTGTTAATTTTTTAAATAGGCGATCGAGCTGGCGATTGTTATTAATAGAGATTACAAAATAAGTCTCAGCCATATTATCATATACTTTTGTTTCTACACTTGTAATATTGATATTCATTTTTGAAATAGCTTCAGATAAATCTTTCAATACGCCTTTTTTGTCTTCGCCCACTACTTTTAATCGCACATTAAATAAATCTTTTCGTTTAACATTCCATTCCACAGGAAGAAGTCTGTCCGATTCGTGACTCAATAAGGGCAAGCTTTTACAATCAGATCGATGGACAGTGATGCCTCTCCCTCTCGTAATAAAACCCACCATTTTATCTCCTGGAATTGGATTGCAACATTTTCCAAAATTAACCATTATATCCGAAATCCCATCCAAAACAATCCCTTCCGTTTTAGAACGAGCAAAATTAAGAAATCGATTTGAATCATCTTTTTCTTCGTCACTAATATCTAATTCATCTTGCGGATGTAATTTTTGAAATATTTCCCTAACCGTAATATGGCCGCCACCCAGAGCACTCAATAATTCTTCTGTTGTCTTGAAGCCAAAACTTTCATACGAATCTTTTATTTCATCTTGGTCTTTTAATCTTTTTAATCGACGCAGTGTTTTGACTAATATTTCTTGACCCAGCTTAATACTTTCTTCCATTCTCGTTTTACGAAGATATTTTGAAATGGAATTTCGCGCTTTGCTGGTTACTGCAAATTTTTGCCAACCATAGCTTGGAGTTTGATTCTTACTGGTAATCACCTCAATCACATCACCATTTTTTAATTTTGTATTCAAAGGAGCGACTTGATGATTGATTTTTGCACCTATGCAATGAAAGCCAACTTCCGTATGCACTTCGTAAGCAAAATCCACAGGAGTGGCATTGGACGGCAATTGAACCAAGTCACCTTTTGGCGTGTAAACAAAAATTTCGTTTTTAAATAAATCAATTTTTAATAAATGCATAAACTCGGCGGAATCGGATTTTTCATCTTGTAACATTTCAAGCAACTCTCGTAGCCACTTCACATTAGAGTCTAAATCCTTTGATTTTTTCCCACCTTCCTTGTAAATCCAATGGGCTGCGATTCCAATTTCAGCCGTTTCGTCCATTTCCTTCGTTCTAATTTGGATTTCCACCATCTGACCCGCTGGGTCCATTACCGTCGTATGCAGTGATTGATATCCATTCGATTTTGGTGTAGCAATAAAATCTTTGAATCTGTCGTGTATAGGCGTGTATGCATCATGGAGAATCCCAAGGGAAACGTAGCAAGCTTCCACACTATCAACAATAATTCGAATGGCATAAATATCATAAATTTCTTCAAATAATTTTTCCCGTTTTACCATTTTACCGAAAATAGAAGAATGGGATTTTGCCCGTCCATAAATATTCGAACTTATCTCTCTTGATTGCAATTCATCATTAATGGGTTTAATCATTTGGTGTATAAATTTTTCTCGCTGTTTTTTGGTCGCTTTTAAATTGCTTTCAATCTCCTTAAAAGGGCCAGGGTGCAATGTTTTTAATACTAAATCTTCTAACTGAGATTTAACCTGCGCCATACCTAATCTATGAGCTAAGGGCACAAAAACATCTCGCGTTTCAACTGCAATACGTCTCTGTTTCATTTTAGTCATATGCTGAATTGTTTCCATGTTATGAAGGCGATCAGCAAACTTGATGATAATGACACGCAAATCTTTGGCAACCGATAACAACATTTTCATGAAATTTTCTGCCTGTTTTTCTCTGCGAGATGATAATTCCAATCCACTGATTTTAGTAACGCCGTCAACTAAATCCGCCAAATCATCACCAAATTTAATTTTCAAATCTTCAATACTTACATCTGTATCTTCAACCGTATCATGAAGCAAGCCACCCATGATTGTAGTCAAATCCATTTTCCATCTTGCTAATGTTTCTGCCACGTGAACACAATGAATAAAGTAAGGTTCACCTGATCGCCGTTTTTGCCCCTCGTGACTGATACTAGCAAATTGATATGCTTTCCATAATTCAGCTTTGACTGAATCTGGTGTCATTTCGGGTGGAATCGTTATGCAGTTAAAGAGTTTTATAAATGATTTAGGATACTCACCAAAGAATTGCGGAACTAACTTCGATAAGGGATTTTCCATTAAAATGGCGCATCCATTTTTGATAAATTTTCGAATCGTGCAAATCGATCAATAAAGGTTACATCCACTTGTCCAGTTGGACCGTTTCTTTGTTTCGATACAATCACTTGCGCTTTACCTTCATCCTCTTCATCGCGGGAATAGATCCATGGACGGTACAAAAATAATACAATATCTGCGTCCTGTTCAATCGCACCACTTTCCCGCAAATCTGATAATTGCGGGCGGCGATCAGCACGATTTTCAACCGCACGACTTAACTGGGAAAGAGCAACGACAGGAATATCTAACTCTTTTGCCAATCCCTTTAACGATCTGGAAATGGTGGATATTTCTTGCTGTCTGCTTTCCATTCCTTTTGGTCCAGACATAAGCTGAAGATAGTCAACAACAATCATTTGTATATCATGCTCTGCTTTAAGTCGTCTTGCTTTAGCTCTTAACTCTAAAACAGTTAGCCCTGGCGTATCATCTAGATAAATCGGAGCCTCTGCCAAACTACCAACCGCAACACCTAAGTTCTTCCAGTGTGCTTTTGGCAAGTTTCCAGTTCGGACTAAATGGTTATCTACCTTCGCTTCTGAACATAGCATCCGCATGGCTAATTGATGGTTTGACATCTCAAGGCTGAATAATCCAACACCCATTTTTTTGTCAACAGCCGCATTTCGAATCATGGTTAAAGCTAATGCAGTTTTACCCATTCCAGGTCGTCCCGCCAATATCACCAAATCGCCTTCTTGAAATCCGGATGTCATATCGTCCAAATCTACCAGTCCTGTTGGCACGCCAATGACAGAGCCTTTGTGATGGCTTAACTGATCAATTTTTTCAAATGTATCTTGAAGGATGGGCTCAATATGTTTAAACCCACCTTTCATTTGATTATGAGTGATTTCAAAGATTGAACTTTCGACCGAATCAAGAATGTCTCCTATATCCTGCGAATCATCATACGCTTCTTTTGCGATGCCATGGGAAAGCTGAATTAATCGCCTTAAGAGCGATTTTTCCAAGACTATCTTCGCATATCGTTCCACATGAGCGGCCGTCGGCACGGACTCCACTAATCCTGTAATGTAATATGCGCCACCCACCTGCTCTAATTCTTTTTTCTTTTTTAGTCTATCCATGACAGATACAGTATCTACAGGTTCGCCCACTTCAAACAAATGGACCATTGTAGAAAATATCTTTCCATGAGCATCTTTATAAAATTGATCTGGCGTTAACCATTGGATTGTTTTACTCACTGCTTCTTTTTGAGAAAGCATTGAGCCCAAGACTGCTTGTTCTGCTTCATCTGAATGAGGCTGAACATTTAATATTTTATCGTTTTTTCTAGATACCATAATTTATTTTTTCTCTAAAAATGTATTAATCCATTTAAAATCTTCCCAAGCGGCAGGTTTAAAATTGGAATTCCTCAATAATGCCGCCGGATGATATGTAACGCGAAGCGGGGTTCCTGCATATTCATGGGTAATATTTCTCATATCTTTAAGAGCAGTGTCTAACCCTAATAAAGTTTTTCCAGCTACACGACCTAAAGCCACAATCAGCTTAGGTTGAATCAATTGAATTTGCATGTGTAGATAAGATTCACATTGCTCAACTTCCGATGGAAGTGGATCTCGATTATCAGGGGGACGACATTTCAAGACATTGCAAATGTAAACATCTTTTTCTCGTGAACGATCAATGGCACTAAGCATTTTATCTAACATTTTTCCTGCACGCCCGACAAATGGCTCACCCACTTCATCCTCTTTTGCGCCAGGTGCTTCGCCAATCAATAGTAAATTTGCATTAGGATCGCCCACGCCAAATACAAACTTATCTCGTTTTTTTCCAAGAGCACATTTGAGACAATCTGATATTTGTTCATGAAACGCTAATAACGATTTTGGTCCTGGACTTCCGTCTTCCATTACAATGTTCAATTTCTTTTCTTGCACGTAGCAGGTGTTACCATACAATTCTTTCGTTTGCCTAAAATAACGGTCAGCGCTATGGTAATCTACCATAACAATTATTCAGTGATCGGTTTATTCCAAGTATATTCGCCTGTTAAAAATTGTTTAACAGCTATAGATGTTGGCTTTTCTAATTCCACATAATCTTCAGGAATTGGTTCTTCTTCAACTTCATCAAATACGCCAAATTCTTCATTTTCCGCATCCTTGAGTGTTGCATCCACAACACGCTCATACAAAATACGTTTTGCCTGACTAGACATAGCGGCTACCGCCTCATACATATTTTCTGTTTTATCTTCAATATCCCGAAATGGGATGGTTCTTAGTGCCATAATTGACTCCTTTCTACGGCAAATCTACGAAAGACATGCCTTTGTTTAGTTCGCTCACGACTTCAAGCAATTCTTTAGTCGCTTCTAATACATTTTCATTTATAAGAGTATAATCAAAATTATCTTTATACCCTAATTCTTCTTCAAAACGTTGCAGCCTTTTTTCAATTCTTTCTTCGCTGTCACTTCCTCGCTTTTGAAGGCGATCTCGAAGTGCTTCTATACTGGGAGGTACAATAAAAATAAGAAACACATTGTCGGGAAATAGCGTTTTAAGGTTCATGGATCCCTTCACATCTAATTCCATCAAAAGACTAGACTTATTTTGGAGTGCATCTTCAATCGTTTTTTTCAATGTACCATAGTATTCACCATGCACATCTTCATATTCAATAAAATCTCCAGCTTCTATTTTCGATTCAAATGCTTGATGCGTGATAAAATGATAATCTATACCATCCGTTTCAAATGATCTTGGAAGGCGAGTCGTGCAGGAGACAGACCATTGAATGTCAGGATTATCTTTTTGTAAAGCTCTACAAAGCGTCGTTTTTCCTGAACCTGATGGCGCAGATATACTAATAATATTTTTCATAAAATATTTTGGACTTGTTCCCGAATTTTTTCTAATTCTGCTTTAATATCTACAACAAGTTTCGTCACATTTGGCATGGGACTTTTTGCGCCGATGGTATTCACTTCTCGCCCAATTTCTTGCAGAAGAAAGTTCAAGCGCTTTCCCACGGGATCTTCCAATTCAAAGAATGAGTCCAAATGATCAAAATGGCTTCGACTTCGAACCAATTCTTCCGTCACGTCAGCCTTTTCAACAAAATAAGCAACCTCTTGAATCAATCGATTTTCATCCAATTCAGTGTTAGATAATAAATCTGATATCTTTTCACGAAGCGCTGTCATTTTTTGGTTTTGATATTTTTTAGATTCCTCTTCAATCATGCTTATTTTATCACGAATATCTTTTAGGCGAGCGGTCAAATCTTTTTCAATTTTTTCACCTTCTTTTTCCCGCATTTCATTGACTTGATTCAGTGCGAAATTCACTGCATCTAATAAAATTTTTGCATTCAATTCTGATGGCTCTGGTGCCGAGATCAGATCACTCGCTGTAATAATATCACCAATATCCAAACGTTGACCATAATCCATATGAATTTCTTGAATGACCGATTGAAGCTTTTCATATTTTTGACGATTAAACTTCATGGCCCCTAAGTCTTGTGTTGATGAATAATCAAGCTTGATGTGAATGGTTCCTCTCTGAAGAGATTCCGTCACTTTTTCTCGAACCATTGCTTCCAATTGCGGATTAAGTGAGATGCCTCGAATTTTTAATTCTAAAAATCGAGAATTCACTGCACGGATTTCTGCATTAATTTTTTGGCCATTTTTTTCGGCAGATCCTCTACCAAAGCCTGTCATACTTTTTATCATATCATTTAGTCTCTAAAAATGTCGGAAAAAATACGCCTTTTTCACGAATAACTGCAACAAAGAAAGGCGCGTAAATCCTTATTTTTAAATCATTAAACTTCATTTATCCTTTGACATAATTTTTTCCGAAATCCAATCGGGATGAAAAGAGATAGACAGATAATGATTATTGCCTAATTGAGTTGCTGGCTGCGTCAGTAAAAAGGCATAATGAATGGATAATCTATTAAAATCAAGACCCAATCCGCTGGAAATAAACCCATCTTTAGATTGTCCAAATTGGAACTTAATTTTATCACGGAAAATGACTTCAGCGCCAGCATCAAAGGACAAACCTTGATTCCCAATGCCAAAAATACTGGATAATGCACGATCATAAAATTCAAAATGTGAACCCAAGCTTATATTTATTTTTACGGGGAACTGTGTCATTTGAAACGGCCTTGCATATCCAAGAGAAACCGTTGGAATCGTACCTTCAATCGTTCCATTATCCCAAATAATGCCCGATGATGGAAAATCCTTAATCGCCAAGCCAAGGTTACCCTTTCCAATTTTTTTCAATATTCCCAGGTTAAAACCGATACCCAATCCCGAATGCTCCCCTAATTGATGGAAAAGTAATTTGAATCCAATACCAGCGTCTTCTTGAAATAATTTTACATTTGTAGAAAAATAAGCTCCGAACTGATACTGACCAAAATAGGCTAAGTTATCTCGAGCAAGTCTTTCCCCTTCATCTAATACGCCATTTCCTTCGCCTAAATCGTTCGTACCAAATTGACCATCTAATCCCCAATCTAACAGCATGTCTCTCGTATCAGGAATTTGGCCGATCCCTTCATAAAACAAAATAGATTGAATATTTCGATTTTGAATTTGAAATGGGAAAGCAATCATCTCGCGATTAATCATGCCTGCAAAACGACTTTGGTGGGATAATGTCCAAAGAGATTTTGCTTGAACCTGGTGCGCGGGATTCACCAAATATGCGCCTGAATATTCACCATGATAAGCACCCAATGCATTGCCCAATGCAATCGATGGAGATCCGCCACCTGTATTGAATATTTCCCATCCATATTTGACCCAATAACCATTGGCAAAACTTGTATTTAGTAATAGAGCTATGAGGGCAAATAATACCTTTATTTTCATCTTAATCTTTTAAATCCCGTGCTTCTTTTTAATTTCATCCAACTTCCCCAAAGCCTCCAATGGCGTCATTGCGTTCACATTCAAAGCAGAAAGTTCTTTTTTCAATTTCGCTTCCTGTTCTTCAAATAAGGATACTTGATTAGACGATTCAAGCTGAGGAATAGTTCCCTGGCCTTCCTGACTTTTAGAGGCGTGGGCATGTAAGATTTCTTTTGCACGATGAATCACTTTTGCTGGTAATCCAGCCATTTGCGCTACATGAATCCCATAACTCTTATCGCCATGCCCTTTGGATATCTTTCGTAAAAATACAATTTTATCCCCAAACTCTTGCACTTCAACATGGTAATTTTCTAAGCGCTCCAATGTATTTTCTAAATCGGCTAATTCATGATAATGGGTCGCAAATAGTGTTCGGGCAGATACAGACGGTTCTTGATGAAGATATTCTGTAATCGCCCACGCTAAAGAAAGTCCATCATAGGTCGCTGTTCCTCGGCCAATTTCATCTAAGAGAATTAAGCTGTTTTTGGTCGCATTATTTAAAATATTGGCCGCTTCGTTCATCTCCACCAAAAAGGTACTTTCACCACCAGCAAGATTATCACTCGCGCCTACCCGAGTGAACAATTGATCTACAATGCCAATTTTCGCTGATTTAGCGGGGACAAATGAGCCTAATTGCGCCATCAGCACAATTAAGCCTGTTTGGCGAAGAAAGGTGGATTTTCCCGCCATATTTGGTCCAGTGATTAAATGAATTTGACTTTTTTCTCTATTGAGCCTCAAATCATTAGGTATGAATTTTTCGGTGGGAGGTAGTAAGTTTTCCACCACAGGATGACGACCACCCATAATTTCAATCTCTGGACCATTCACTAAACTTGGACGACAATATTGATGATTAATCGCAATTTCGGCAAAACTGGAAAGTAAATCTGTGCGGCTCAATCCGAAGGCATTTGTTTGAATTAAAGAAGCTTGTTTCAATACAAATTGGCAAAGTTCAGCATAAAGGTGTGATTCTATTTCCAATATTTTTTCTTCCGCATTCAATACTTTTTCTTCATAGACCTTCATTTCTTCAGTGATGTATCGCTCACTATTCACTAAAGTTTGCTTCCGAATATAGGTTTCGGGCACTTTGCTCGAATGCACTTTGGTCACTTCAATGTAATAACCAAAAACTCTATTAAATCCCACTTTAAGAGAGGAAATTTCCAATCGCTCTTTTTCATCTTTCTCAAAAGATTTTATCCAATCTTTCCCGCCTTTTAATAAACTGCGCAATTCATCTAATTCTGCGTGAAGCCCTTCTTGAATCACGCCTCCGTCCTTCAATTGAACTGGGGCGTTTTCTTTCAAGCTCGAGTTTATCTTTTCAATGACCTTTCGCACATTACTAAAAGATTTTGCCAATTCATTCAATATTGGATTATCAATGGCATTTAGCTCATCTTTTATTGCTTCAATCAGAGATAATGTATTCGCCAGTCCAATCATTTCTCTTGGAGAACATTTAGATTTATTGAGTTTTCCCAAAATTCGCTCTAAATCGCTTGCCTCTTTTAATTGGACTTGTAATTTCTTCAAAAATCGTTTTTCTTTTGTAAATACTTCAACAATATCTAAGCGAGCATTTAAGGATTTCACTTCGATAAGCGGTTGAAATAACCAACGTTTTAAGAGGCGTCCTCCTCCGGCTGTATTGGTTTCATCCAAAGTATCGATGAGCGTGCCATGCGTACCTTGAGTCGCCAGAGAATGAAATACTTCTAAATTTTTGATGGTAAATCCATCCAACCCCATATAGGATTCATTTTGGATTTTTTGAATTTTCGCCACGTGGGAAAGTGTTGAACTCAAATTTTTTGTCACATGATGAAAGATCGCCCCCGCCGCAGAAATACCGTCAGCCATATCATCGCATCCAAATCCTTTGAGAGAATTAACCGAAAAATGCTCCAATAAGTAGCGACGACCTTGATTATATTCAAATTCCCAATCCTCTAATTGAGTAATAAACGGCAACAATTCTTGATACCAATCTGAGAGAGAATACACAACACTTTCGCTAAGAAGCACTTCACTTGGACCAAATTTCCGCAATGCCTCCGAGAGCGTTTCTCTTTGGGTTTCTCCCACCATAAACTCGCCAGTAGATTGATCTAGCACCGCATAACCAACTGTGTTATTCTTCCCGTTAAAATGAAGGGATGCAAGATATTTGTTTGATTTTTGACTCAAGGCTTGATCCGAAATCAATGTGCCCGGCGTCACAATTTCAACCACATCTCTTTTCACAATCCCTTTCGCAAGTTTTGGATCTTCAATTTGTTCACAAATAGCAATACGATGTCCAGCCTTCACCAATTTAGGGAGGTAATTGTCAATTGAATGATAAGGAAAACCAGCTAAAGCCACATCGTCCGCCGAACCATTTGAGCGTTTAGTTAGAACAATTCCTAAAATTTTCGCAGTCAATTTTGCATCTTCATCAAAAGTTTCGTAAAAATCACCCATTCTAAAAAGAAGCAAAGTATCTGGATATTTATTTTTAATATCCAAAAATTGCTTCATGAGCGGTGTAGCGGCTTTTAATGAACTAGTCATCTACTTTTGCTCCTTTTTGACGTTCATTTCCGCTTCTTACAGTCCATTCCTTTTTATCACAATATTCTAAAAGTGGAATCGCGCCCTTGCGCGATTGACTGGTCAAGTCCTTAAAATCGCTAACGGACAAACTATCTTTTTCTGCGAAATATTTTGAAATCACTTTTTGCAATTTTTCCTCAGATTCTTTTTTCAACCAAAGATTTGTTCCCACAGCTACAATTTTCATATTTTCTTTTAATAAATGAATTAAATCATTCAAACGTTTTGGCGGATGTTTAAGAACGTTATTTAAATCTTTTAGTGAAATTGGATCAAAATTATTTTCAGGGAATATTTTGAGAATCGCTTCCAGATTTTGTTCATCTTCAACATTAAGTGTATAGCTATATCCTTTTATATTGTATCCCTTACCTTTTTTTTCTAAGCTGTAATTATCAATCATTGTTTCCAATGCATAATGTCCCCATTGTGAATCTATTTTTAAATTTTCTAAAATAGATTCGCCTGGAATTATATTTCGAAGCGGATTCTTTTTATAGGAATATACTATAAATTCTTCGATGGCGTTCATGACTTGTTCCAATGATTTTTTGCTATAAATAAGCTTGGTTATTGGCTCCACGATAAAGGCAGATTCTTGAATCCAATTGTCCATCTTCTCCATTGTCACAAAAAATGTAATCGACCATTCATACTTTGTTTTAGGTGATTTCCATTTTGAGTTGACCCAATAGGCGAATCTATCTTTAGCACTTGTGGGGAGTTCACTTATATGGTTTTTTTCAACTCGCCACGTTTTGGGTTGAGTATCTAATACGCACGCACCAGCAATCGTTTCCATGGGAGAATAAGATCTCACCACAAACGCTTCATCGGACACGACTGCAATCGGTTTCTCTAAAGATAAATAGATATTTTGTTCTTCTCCTGCTGACAGTTCTCTTCCTAATAGATTTACACGTGCTAAAATTTCATTTGTCCCAATGTTTAATCGAATTCGTTGTTTGTTTTTAAGTTTCCATTTTGTGTTTTTTAATAAAGTAACGCAAACAATGAGTGTATCGCTGGTCTGAAGTGAGCCTGTCGAGGACAATACGCTACCGCGAGCAATATCACCCTTTTCAATGTGGGTTAAATTAAATGCAGCTCTATCTCCAATTTTAACCAATTTTACTTCTCCTCCATGGCTTTGTATCCCTCGAATTTTACATTGGATATTCCCAGGTAAGCATTCAATCATATCATTTTGTTGAACCTCTCCAGAATCCACTGTGCCAGCGACAATCACGCCAAAACCAGTTTTGCTAAAAACTCTATCCACATTCATTTTGAATAAACCTGATTTTTCTACGATCTTCACTTTGCCTACCGTTTTGATCAAGTGATCTGAGAGAGCCTCAATACCTTCACCCGTTTCGGTGGAAACGCGGCACATTTCACTTCCTTCCATGACCGAACCTTCGACGAGAGATAAAATATCTAATTCCACCAAATCAATCCATTCTGGATCGTCCACCAAATCTATTTTCGTGATGGCAATTAGTCCTTGCTGAATACCCATAATATTCAGGATTTCTACATGCTCCCGCGTCTGAGGCATAACGCCATCATCTGCTGCAATTACCAATAAACCCACATGAATAGAAGAGGCGCCCGCAGCCATATTTCGTATGAACTTTTCATGTCCCGGTACATCAATAATCGTGACGGATTCATTGAGATAGGCAAAGCCCAGGTCTATGGTCATGCCACGCATTTTTTCTTGAGGAAGCGTGTCCGTATCTGTGCCTGTTAGGGCTTTAACCAATGAGGTTTTTCCATGGTCAATATGACCCGCTGTACCTACAACAATTTGTTGCATTATTTAATCTCAGAAATGGTTTGAATTAAGCAATCAATCTGTGAAGGTAAAATGGCTTTTAAATCGATGAAAAAGTGATTTTGTTTAACGTAGCCTAAAACAGGGTACTTTGCCTGCCTAAAAGCAGAGGCTAAATCACCTGGCTTTTGAGATTTGCATGAAAAACAAAGTGCCATACTTTCTAAATTTTGCACAGGAAGTGATCCGCTTCCAGCTTCAACTTTCGAAGTTTGAAGCGAAAGGCCTAATAATTTGATTTTTGATTTTGATAAAGCAGATAATATTTTTTCACCCCGTTTTTTTAGCATCATTCTTTTCGTAGATAGGAGTCGCAAGGCAATATTGTTTTTGTGGACTGAATTACGATTATATTGACGCAAAGTTTCGTCTAGCAAGGCAAGCGTAATCTTATCTGAGCGAACTGCGCGATAAATAGGATTTGCGTGAATTTTCTTCATCCACTTTTTGCGCCCAACCATGATTCCTGATTGAGGTCCTCCTAAAAGCTTATCTCCTGAAAATGTAGTTATCGTTGGATTTAATGTCACAATATCCCGTACGGGTAATTCTGCTGGTAAACCCATTTTATCCATTTCGATTAAGGCACCACTTCCCAAATCAGCAAGGACAGGAATTTTTGATTTTTTCCCTAATGCGACCAAATCTTTAAGCTCAACTTCTTTCGTAAATCCATCTACAATATAATTGCTGGTGTGCACCCACAAAATGAGCCCCGTTTTTTTGGAAATAGCCTTTTCGTAATCTTTTAAATGGGTGCGATTGGTCGATCCAATTTCTTTTAATATACAGCCACTTTTTTCAATAATATCTGGAATACGAAAAGCGCCACCAATTTCAACCATTTGTCCACGAGAAATGATAACTTCTTTCCCATCTGCCATGGTATTTAGCGCCAAAAAAACCGCTGCTGCATTATTATTAACAACTAAGGAAGACTCTGCACCCGTTATAGCAGAAATCAATGGATCGATATGAGATTGTCTTTCTCCTCGTTTCCCTGTTTTGAGATTTAATTCTAAATTGACAAAACCATCTAACTTTTTCGCCACATCTTTCAATAATTTTCCTCGAAATGGCGCTCTACCCAATCCGGTATGCAAGACAATTCCTGTGCCATTTATGACATTTTTCAAACTGGAATTCATCTGATTTTCAACATTGGTGACTATATTATTAATGATTTTTGTGCGAGAATATGACAAAGAATTTTTTATGATTTCTGCGCGAATCTGCTTGAGTTCAGCTTGAATTAATTGCATCATGTAATCATGATGAATATGATGAACTTTTAGCATTTCCAATACTTCGCTAACAGATGGAATATTTTGTAAATCTTTTTTATTCATGAGGGTGATGAAATTCAGACTTATTATTAATCATTTCAAGGATTGACTTTTCGTTCTAAAACATAAGCAAAATAAACAGCAGGAAAAAGTGCAATTCCCATAAAAATAAAAACCATTGACGTATTCATTATTTCCGCCAACCATCCAGAGAAAGCAGCGGAAATTCCTCCCACGCCAAAGCTTAGAAAGAAACTGATACCATAACCTAATCCACGATGACCGTCTTGTGTTAAATCTGCCAGTAAAGCATTCCCAACTGGTTGACTGACAAAATAAAATATGCCCAAAAATAAACTAATGAATATTAAAATCAATCCACTGGTCATCCCCATCAATATCAAGACGGGAATATTCAATAAAGCAACCCACATTAAAATCATCGGCTTTGGGTAACGGGCACCCGTATATCCACCAATCACTTGCCCAATCGCGCCAGCAGAAAAAACAATCGACGTAAATAAACCCCCTTTAACTACGGGTGATATCCAAGGTAATATCGATTGCGTTTCTTGTGCAAAATATGTAGGCATGAAAGTTGTAAATCCACCAAAAACGAATCCACTTATTATTGTAAACCCATAATAATAGAACAATCCTTGTTTGTTCGTATTGATCTCTATTTTTGCTTCTTCACTTCTTTTTTTATATAAAATGGGCACAACAATCAGAACAACAAGCGCTAAAATAAAATTAACAATTCCGATGATTAAATATGGCATTTTCCATGAGTAGGTTTCTGACAAAATAGAAGCATAAAATGGACCAATTGCCAATCCTGTTGAGCCTGCAATGCCATGAAAAGCCATGCCTTTACTCAAATGTTTTACTCGACGAGAAATGAGGGTTAGACCTGCTGGATGATAAATACTTGCAAATAGACCCAAAAGGCCCAACAAAAGCGTTAGATTTATAATGGAATCGACCAGCAACATACTCACAGAAACAAGCCCAGTTCCTAAAAGATAAATGAGCAATAGATTTCTGCCACCTAAGCGAGATTCAAAATAGCCAGCAGGAATAGCGCCAAGTCCGAACATAAATGCACTAATTGCAACAATGAATCCCAATTGATCTAAACCCAACGCAAACTGATTTTGCATCACAATGAGAATTGCTGGAAAAATGAGCATCAAGACATGGACAGATAGATGGGAAAGTCCCGTAATGGCGAGTAATATTTTTTCGTCACGATTCATAAACAAAAAAGCCCCTACTATGCTAAGATAGAGGGGCTATAAATTAGCAAAATGTTCAATTATCGTTTTTCAGCGATACGGGTTGCTTTACCCGTCAACTTTCTTAGATAATTGAGTTTCGCGCGTCTCACTTTTCCGCGGCGTTTTACATTAATTTTAGCAACGCTGGGCGAGTGAAGTGGAAAAATTCTTTCAACACCGATTCCATTTGAAATTTTACGAACAGTAAAGGTCGCATCCATGGTTTTTTTACCATGACGAGCAATAACCACACCTTCGTATTGCTGAATTCTTTCTTTACTTCCTTCACGTACACGTACGTCAACAATCACAGTGTCGCCAGAACCAAATTCTGGAATATCACTTTTAAGTTGGTCTTTTACTGCTTCAAATACTTTGTCCATTTTTATTCTCCATTTCTATTTTTTTCTGATAAATATTTTTTCCAAAGATCAGGACGCTTTTTTTGTGTCCGTTCTTCTCTTTTTTCTTTCTTCCACTTTTGTATTTTTGCGTGATGCCCACTCAAAAGAACATCCGGAACAGCCACATCATCCACAATCCGTGGTTGCGTATAATGAGGATGATCCAATAATCCATGTGGAAAAGAATCAGTCAATGCCGACTCAATGGAATTCAAAACTCCAGGAATCAAGCGGACCATACTATCCAATATTAACATAGCGGGAACTTCACCGCTGGTAAGGACAAAATCTCCAATGGAATATTCATGCGTCACATATTTTTCAATTATGCGTTCATCAATGCCTTTGTAGTGACCACAGATGAATATGACACGTTCAAGCTGACTGCATTCCGTCGCCACATCTTGAGACCAAATTTGACCACTTGGTGATGGAAAAACAATGTGTGTTCCTTCCAATCCTCCAACTTTTTCAATGGCCATTTCAATGGCCTGAGAAAGCGGTTCTGCCATCAGAATCATGCCATCTCCACCTCCAAAAGGTTTATCGTCGATCTGACGATAATTGCCTTTTCCAAAATCGCGGAGATCAATCACATGAAATTGAACGATTCCTTCGGTTCTTGCCTTACGCAAGATACTATTTTCAATAAGCGTTTCTATCGTGCCCGGAACTGGTGTTATCAGGGCAAAATGTTTCAATCGAGCAAACCATCCATAGGCGTAATCAGAATCATTTTCTCTTCAAAATCAACCCCTTTTACCACTTCTGGAATGACTGGAATTAATCGCTCCTTTTCACCATCATGAATAACATAAACATCATTATTTGGTAACCAAATTACATCCTGTAATGCGCCAACCATTTCACCATCATCTGTGACCACAAACGATCCAATAAGTTCACTGGAAATGTAATTAATCGCATCAAATTCAGATGCTTCAATAAAAATCGTTTGACCAATGAGACGCTCTGCGTCATCAATGGAATTGACGCCTTCAAATTTAAATCGGACTTTTTTGCCAATACCAATGGTTTTTTCAATATTCATGTCGGTTGATGTGTCTGGCGAAAATCCAATCATCAAGGATTTATCATTCATATATTCATCAAAATATCGAGATAAAGGGCGCAAGCGCACTTCACCTTTTAATCCAGATGTAGTTGTAATTTTTGCTATAGGATGAATGCGTGACATCAAATTTTACTAATCGATAATGTCCAATCGCGCTTTTTTCCCACCCTCTTTTGCATTGACAGCAAAAACGAGTGTTCTTAAAGCGGAGATATTGCGACCTTTCTTTCCAATCACCATTCCAAAGTCACCTTCACCAACCGTCAATTCATAGACAATTCTGTCTTCTGTTTCAACGATATTCACCTTGACTTCATCTGGATTATCGACTAATAATTTGATTGTGCTTTCAATAAACTCATGCATAATACCCTCCAATCAGATTAGCATTTTCAAAAATTGAATCTAAATAACTCAATTATTTTTCTTCTTTAGCAGGTTTTTCGTCTGCCTCTGAAGGTGCTTCCTCTTTTTTTTCTTCTACGGGAGCTTCTTCTTTTGGCTCTTCAGTTTTTTCTTCTGATTTTCCCTCAGTAGAAGATTCTTCAGATTTCTCTTCTGATACTACAGATGCTTCCACATCTTCTTTTGTCTCTTCGGCAGGCGCTTCATCTTTCGACTCATCTGCTCTTTCTTCCGCTACCGTTTCGTCATCAGAATTTGATTCTGTATCATCAGATTTTTCTGGCGCATCTTCTTTCACATCGCTTGATTCATCTGTTCTATCTTCCGATTCTGCAGGTGCACTCGCTTCTTCAGCTGAAGCTTCCGTTTCCGGTTTATTTTCAGGCTTAGTTTCATCTGTATCAGATTTTTTTGATGCTTTAGCGGGCTCAACTTTTGTTTCCTCGGAAGAACTGTTTTCTTCAGTCGATGCTTCTACTTCAGGTTTAGCTGGTGCTTCGGCTTCCAACGTAGATTCTTCTGCTACAGGTTCAGCATCTTTTGCCTTTGCTTCTGCATTTTTTGCAGCTTTATTTTTCTTGTTCTTCAATATATCTTCTCGGTTCATAGACCATTTCATCATTTCTTTTTGAATAGTCGCATCATCTAATCCTTGTTTCATCAAATGCCAACGATGTGCAAGCCCTGCTCTTTTAAGCAATGAATGTGCCGCATCCGATAAGGTTGCTCCTTCGCTTAACCAATGAAGGATTCTATCTTCTTTTAAAGAATATGATTTGTCTTTATCAATTGGATTGAGCCATCCTAACTCTTCAATTGCTGCACCGTCTCTCCGTTTCCGGGAGTCAATCGCAACCATTCGGTAAAAAGGTCTATTTCTTCTTCCAATTCGTTTGAATCTAATTGTAGTCGCCAACGCGTATCTCCTTAGTTTAGTCCTGTAAAAGATCCCATTTCTGGGATTTTGAGTGATTTTAAATTACCTATTTTTTTCATCATTTTCTGCATTTGTGAAAACTGCTTAATCAAAGTGTTAATTTCGTGAACCGATCGTCCTGATCCTTTGCTGATCCTCAAGCGCCTAGATCCATTGATTATTTTTGGATTATGACGTTCGTCTGTTGTCATTGAATTGATAATGGCTTCTGTCCAATCGATTTGTTTATCATCGAAGCTCATGCCTTTTAGCATTTTGCGATTCATACCAGGCATCATACCCATCAATTGCTTCATGGAACCCATTTGCTTTAATTGCTTCATTTGTCCACGAAAATCTTCCAAATCAAACGTATTCTTCATCATCTTTTTCTGAAGAAGTTTTGCTTCTTTTTCGTCCACAATTGACTGTGCTTTTTCTACAAATGAAATCACATCACCAAAGCCTAGAATCCGATCTGCAATGCGCTTAGGCTCAAAAATTTGCAATCCATCTAATTTTTCTGAAACCCCAATAAATTTGATAGGTTTCCCTGTCACCTCTCGAATAGACACTGCAGCGCCACCTCGTGCATCTCCATCCATTTTCGTGAGGATAATACCCGTCAATGGAAGCGCTTCATTAAATACTTGTGCTGAATTTACCGCATCTTGCCCGGTCATTCCATCTGCCACAAATAAAATTTCCTGTGGTTTGGTTTCTTCAAAAATGGACTGAATCTCAGCCATCATTTCTCCGTCCACATGCAAACGGCCAGCTGTATCAAGGATAACAACATCAATATTAGTAGATTTGGCCTCATCAATGGCATTTTTACAAATCGCAATCGGATCCCCTGCGCCTTCATCATAAACTTTTGTTCCTGCTTTTTGACCCAAGGCTTTTAATTGCTCAATGGCTGCGGGACGATAAACATCTGCCGCGACCAATAATACTTTTTTTCCTTTTTGTTTGAGATAATAAGCCAATTTTGAGGCTGATGTTGTCTTTCCCGATCCTTGTAAACCTGCCATCAAAATGACAGACGGTTTCTGTGACAAATCTAATGTTTCCGATGTTCCGCCTAATAATTGCACCATTTCTTCGTGAATGATTTTAATAAATT
Source organism: Fidelibacterota bacterium (assembly GCA_018671775.1). Taxonomy (GTDB): domain Bacteria; phylum Fidelibacterota; class Marinisomatia; order Marinisomatales; family UBA1611; genus JABHGY01. The sequence continues at coordinate 507 of JABHGY010000036.1, read as the reverse complement.
GTTCACCAGGCTTAACAGATTTTGTGACTTTTGTTCCCTGCGCTCTCTTTTGAACACGTTTAATGAAATCACGAGCAACACGAAAATTCACATCCGCATCCAATAGGACTCGGCGCACCTCTCGCGTGGTATCGTTTATATTTCGATCCGTAATCTTTCCAAGGCCTCGTAAAGACCTAAAGACCGAATCGAATTTATCTGTTATTTGATCAAACATCTAATTTCAATAGGTTTATAGCCTTTGAAATTACACGGCTCTTTTTCATAAGACAATTTTTTTATTTAGATAATTATACAGCCTTATCCTTGACTATTCACTCAGAGCCCCGAACAAGTGCCGAATGTAAGCAAACAGAGAACCTAATTTTTACTAATAAAAGCCTTCACAATTTCCGCCTTTTTTCGTTTACCCCGAATATCAATTTCCAATGTTTGCCCAAATTTATGATACGGTATATTCACATAACCTAAGCCAATTCCTTTTTGCAAAGAAGGAGATTGAGTGCC
>JABHGY010000035.1 GCA_018671775.1 Fidelibacterota bacterium | reverse complement strand
CTCATTCTCAATCGGTGTTTTCATCACATCTTCAAAGGGATGTAAATGTGCATCCACAACCGCATCAATCATGCTATAAAGCCAAATAAATCCAGTCCACCACACATATTTATTTCGTTTTTTCAAATAGCGAGATTGGGAAAATTCTAATCCAGAATATTCTTCATATTGATTATAATATTTTGCATTTCTTAAATAGGACGTGTAAGCCCAAATCTCTAATCCTACAACAAGGCCCGCTTTAATATATTTGCGATTATAAATCTGTCCACCTCCTGGAATAAGCGCAGAATAGGCCGCCTTTTTTGGGGAAAAGAATCGAGTTGAATCTTGTCCAAAAGCAAGGGTTGTCATTGAAAGCAGGAGAAATAGGATAATGCGAATTTTATTCACCAACAGTGGCAATACACTCAATTTCGACTTTTGCGCCCAAAGGTAAAGCGGAGACTTCGACCGTTGATCTTGCAGGAAAATCAATGTGACCAAAAAAGGTCTCAAATGATTCATTCACATAGGAGAATCCATGTAAATCTGTCAAAAATACGGTCAGCTTGATGATATTCATTTTTGTTAATCCAGCTGCTTTTAAAATCGCTTCAATATTCTGCAAGGCTTTAAAGGTCTCTGCCTTGATTCCCCCTTGAATGATTTGTCCTGTGTGCGGATCGATTCCCAATTGTCCTGATGTAAAAATCATCCCTTTTGCTTGCACGGCTTGATTGTATGTGCCAATGGCTGCCGGTGCGTCTGGTGTATGTATGATTCTTCGACTCATAATGTCCTCCTAGAATTTTTTAGATAAACAAATGCAGGGCAATCCCACATCTTCATTTAATTTGCGTGATGCATCAAATTTAAGCTTTTGCAATTGAAACTCCCCAACTGCAGAAACCGTTGCTTCAAAAAGATGTCCGCCCACCAATTCCATATTATGATTACCTAAGGTAATATGGGCGTGAATAAAAGGTTTTCCATCCTTTAGGGTTATATTTCCATGATAAGAAGTTAATTCCAAAGTATCAGAAAATTCTTTATGAATGTATATTTTTTCCTCCACATCAAAAGCACCGATTTCGATTTTTTTTACTGCTCCAATGCCATAAATGAATCCATTCTCGATTTTTTCTTCTTCACAAAATTGTGTGAGTTTTTCCATGATTTTTTCATTTTTCTCCACATGAATCATATATTGATTCCCATCTTTTTCCCATTGCATTTTACTTAATCTCCTTTAATGTTTGTTCAAATAATGTTTTCGATTTAGTCATAGCTTCCGAAACCAATTTTTTATCTCGTCCACCAGCCGTGGCAAGATGAGGTTTCCCTCCACCTCCGCCACCCATAAATCCGCCAATAGTTTTTCCCATTTGCCCTGCATTCAGTCCTTTTGCCACTAAATCTTGTGAGATAAGAATCACGGCACCCGGCTTTTTTTCTCCCTCAAAAAAGAGAACTGCCATGCCTGATTTTAATTTGGAAGCCAGTGTATCGCCTAAATTTTTAGCTTCATCCATATCCCCTACAGTTGTTTTTGCGATGATCAGATCGTATGTATTTACTTTTTCAGCTTGCGCCAAAAGTTCATCCACTTCTCCTCCACCAGATTCAGATCGATTTTTCAGCTTTTTTTCCAGATTTTTTTTATCGCTAAATAATTTTTCCAATCGTTCGTTGATTTCATCTTCCGCACAATTGAGTTGTCCTTGCACTTGATTCAATTTTTCAGACATATTTTGCACAAAATCAAAAGCGGTTCCGCCTGTGAGAGCGATAATCCGTCGAACACCAGAAGCCAAAGAGGATTCCTCAACAATTTTGAATAATCCGATATCACCCGTGCGCTGAACATGCGTTCCCCCACAGAGTTCTAAAGAAGATTTCCCCATGGAAACAACACGAACTTCATCCCCATATTTCTCACCGAATAAAGCAGTTGCTCCTTCTTTTTTAGCTTCATCGAATGCTTTAAGTATCGTTTCTACTTTATTGTTATTGCGGATTCTATCGTTTACATATTTCTCAATTTCTATTAATTCTTTTTGCTGGATTTTTTCGAAATGAGTTAAATCAAATCGAAGATAATCAGTATGCACCAAAGAACCTGCTTGTTGAACATGCTCTCCCAAAACATGCTTTAAAGCAGAATGTAATAAATGAGTTGCAGAATGGTTTAAACGAACCGATTGGCGGTAAGTGTAATCCACTTTGCAAGAAAGCTCTGATTCCAAAGCAGATTCTGGGATTTTTCCTATACAAAAATGAAAAAATGCGTCGCCCTCTTTTTTTACATCTTCCACTTTTAATTCAAAGCAATCGCCAGAAATAATCCCTTTATCCCCTACTTGCCCCCCAGATTCTGCATAAAAAGGTGTTTGATCTAAAACGAGAATAAGCTTTCCATCTAATTCAGTTTTTTTCCGAATATGGGACTTTCCCTCTAAATGTTCATATCCTATGAAATGGGAATCTTTTCCTTTAGAAATCACTTCCCATTCCAGAAATGCTTTATTGCTTTGGAATTTTCCTGCCGACTTCGCTCTTTCTCTTTGCTGGCTCATGGCTTCATCAAAGCCTTTTGTATCAACGTTTAAATCTAGTTCCCGTGCCATCAATTCGGTTAAATCTAAGGGAAAACCGTAAGTGTCATACAATTTAAAAGCTTCATTGCCCGGGATTTCCTTTGCCGATAATTGTGATACTAGCTTTTCGAAATGTTGGATTCCTCGATCTAAAGTGGCATTAAATGATTTTTCTTCGGCTTGAATCACTTTTTCGATATGGGCCTGTTTTTCCAAAATTTCAGGGAAGACATCTCCCATCACCTTGCCAAGCGTATCCACCAATTGATAGAGAAAGGGTTCATGCTGATCTAAAATACGCCCAAATCGTGCAGCACGACGTAAGATACGACGTAAGACATATCCTCGCCCTTCGTTGGATGGCAAAGCGCCATCAGCAATAGAAAAGCTTAACATGCGGATATGATCCGCAATCACCTGAAATGGAACGAGATTCTCAGAAGCATTAATGCTTGTTATTTTTTCAATCTTTTCTATAATTGGCATAAATAGATCAGTCTCGTAATTACTCCGCTTCCCCTGCATTACAGACACGATTCGCTCCAATCCTGCACCCGTATCTACATGTTTTGAGGGCAAATCTTCTAAGCTGCCATCTTTTTTTCGGTTATATTGAATAAAAACCAGATTCCATAATTCCCAATATTCGTCCGTATTATTCACACCAGATGCATCAATTTTTGACAGATCTTCGCCCATATAATAATGGATTTCTGAGCAAGGACCACAGGGGCCGGTTTCGCCCATTTCCCAAAAATTAGCTTTCTTGCCAAATTTTAAAATACGATCTGGAGAAATATCTGTCACTTTTTGCCATAAATCCATGGCTTCATCATCCTCTTGATAAACAGAAGCGAAAAGACGTTCTTTGTCTAATTTTAAAACTTCAGTAAAAAACTCCCAAGCCCAGCGAATTGCGTCTTCTTTGTAATAATCACCAAAAGACCAATTGCCCAACATCTCGAAAAAAGTATGATGAAACGCATCTACACCCACTTCTTCCAAATCATTATGTTTTCCACTGACACGAATACATTTTTGACTATTCACGGCACGAGATGGATTGGCCTCTTTTTCGCCCAAAAGTATAGGTTTGAATTGATTCATCCCAGCATTGGTAAATAGCAAGCTTGGATCATCAATTGGGACTACAGACGAACTGCGAACAAATTGATGATTTTTATTTTCAAAAAATGTGATGAATGATTGTCTGATTTCGGATGCGTTCATACTCATATTTACCTAAAAGGAAAAACTGGTTTCGATGGATGTGATATTCACTTGTTCGTCGGGGCCGTCCACCTTTCCGTCCCCATCTAAATCACGAAAAGACCGACGGAAATTATACGTCAAGATCATTCCATTTCCCAATTCTAGGCCAAGTCTATACCCTAAAATAGTTGTTTCTGATAAAGCAAAATTGAATGGATTTGGCACATTCCTTTGCTGATAATATCCTTCTGCCATTTTGATTTTGCTAATGGATTTACGTAAGCGAAGAAAAGCGAGAAAGCTTTGGTTTGACTCTTCCTCAAATTGCCGTTTTTCAAAATTCCATTGCTCTCCAAATAAATTTTGATAAGACATTCCCGTTCCTATCATAGAACCCAAATTTAAATCTAATTTAGCATATGGACCTTTTTGTTTGCCGTAATAGCGCAATTTGCTGGATTTAGTCACAATGTTAATGGATGAAACACCTGGCGCTGATTCCACAGAAGAAAAGGTTGCTCTATCAATTTCGTAGGATCTATTCCAATAGCCAAATTCAAATCGTCCTTCCGGCATAATATGATATTCTAAATTAAAAGTTGCTGGACCCATTTTTGCTGAAACGCCCAAAGGAACAATTCCTATTCCTAAATCCACCATTTCGCCTGTCTCTGGTGAGGGTGTTTCTCCAATCATCTTTGCCACTTGTGCATAAATAGAAACAGACAAATGCTTTTCCTTTATCAAAGGATATCCAAAATCTAACGCAATGGCAGAAACAGGTTTTTCCTCATTAAATACATTTAATGGTTCAGGCTTTCTTGAAATCGAATCATCCAACACAAAAGTAGTGTCCAGATTCCATCCAGGAATTTCTGAATTCAAAGTATCCGTAATGCCATCTCCATCAATATCCCATTCCAACGGATCTCGATCCGCCACGCCATCATCATCCGAATCTAACCAATAGATAATATTATCAGGAAAATCATCAACTAAATCGGGGCGACCATCTTGATCTCTATCCTTAAGACCTAAATACTGATTGCGATCAGATATGAAAGAAACCCCAGCCGAAATTCCCATAAATGGTGGCGAAACCACACGAGAACCAGTTACGCCCAAATTTTCCTTGAAATCATTTGTAAAACCATAAAGTGAGAAGCCAGCTCTTTTGATACCTAACTCCATTCCAACTTTTCTTACTTGAGGATATTGCATGGCATTTGAATAGGCATTTGCTAAAATACCATATCCCATACTCACTCGATCCAAAGCGCCTACTTTAATATAAAATGGATCCCATTTTGTGCCGTAGCGAATGTAATATACTTTATCAATGAGTGTGTTTTTTATGGCAGTTCCGTTAGAAAAATCCCATTCGTCCTTGTGAATATTTCCATCCTGATCAATATACAAAACAATATCCAAAGCAATGGCAACTTTCCCCACAGGAATCACCGGACGAAGTGCAATCTGATTCCATATTTTTCCGTCAATCGTGACAGACCCAACAGCACCTTGCACAGATGATTCCTCCTGAGAAATCAGAACCGTGGTTAAAATAATCAAAATAAATAAATGGATGTATCTCATAATTCTCTCAATAATAGCGAGATAAAATTACCCTACTCATTTTCTTCATTCAACTGCAAAAAAGTCTATAAAGTAGAAAGTCTGTAAAGTGGAAAGTGTTTGAGTCCACCACGGCGGATAAATATTCAGGCGTTCAGGGTTGTGAAATTCGTTTTCTTCCGAAAGGCTTAGTAGGACAAGAAATCCTTCTTGTCTTTTGTGGAACGAGAATCCCTTCTCGTTCTTTAGTGCAATCAGGGGTGATTATGCCACAAATCCTCTCTCGTTTATTTTCACGATTAAGGATAATCGTGGCACTGCAGTCAAGGCCGATTAAACTTTTCAAGCCTTTCAAAGATTGATATTAAACCGGCGATAGATATTCGTATGATGATTAAACTTAAATTGAGCGATTCCGTATAACAATTTTCTAAATTGTTCGCCGGATTATTACTTATAATTTTTTCTAAATCTTAATGTCGAATCACGGTGATTTTTCCAAAAGTGCTTTCCCCCGACAAATCATATATGGATAAAAGATAAACGCCCGAACCAAGCCAATTCCCTCCATCATCTTTTCCATCCCATTTGAGCTGATAGCCATCAGCGCCTAGTCCTGAAGAAGGAATTTTTCGTAACACTTTTCCGTTCACTGTCATCACCATCATGGAAGATTCATCTTTCAGCCCATCCACAATTAAAGGTTTATCCGATGGCACATGAAAAGGGCTTGGATAGATTTTCATCTCATTATACGTGGTAAAAGCTTCCTTAAATGGAACCCGTAGAATATTTAATCCATTGGACGTGATGATATACACCAATCCTTTTTGTGCATCGAAATCAACATCCACCACTTCGTCTGAAGTAAGCTGAGAATTATTTTGACGGATGCCATTAATATCAGGCCATGGCGTTGTATTATCTTGTAAAACATGAATACCATCAGAAGGAGAAATTGCCCAGATATTTCCTCTGGGATCTGTTTTAAGTTTTGAACCAGGACCAAAAGAGATATTTGGGAAAAATGCATATAGATTCTCTCTTTCGATTGGAGAAGAGCTATCCCGAATATCATAGTAATTGAGTCCATTAGGCGTCAAATAGAATAGCCGATTTCCTTGTCCCATGGCAATAGACCAAACTGAGCCACCTTCAATTAATGACACCCAATTAAACGAACTGGGGTCTGTTGTTGGACCAAAATAATCTAGCATAAATAGACCGCCATTGGGCGTATGTGCATTCGCTTCACTGGCTTGAATCGCTCCAACCCAAAGTCGGCGCCATTGGTCAAAAACCAAAGTGCCGGGCGTTTGACTCAAATGTCCATTTGCCTCTGTAGATTTATAATGATACCAAGAAGAATCACTGGGAGAGAAGACATGAATCGGCTCTTGTTTATGAACAGCAAACGGATTCGCAATCCAGAGATTTCCATAAATATCAAACTCTAAATCAAAAACGACCTGATAATTGTTCCCGTCTCCTGAAAAATAATCTAAACTTGATGAGTTGATAATTTCAAGCGTCGAAGGATCATCAATATCTAAATGAATAACACCGCCACTATATCGCATGGGCCCTCCCCACCACAACGAATCCCGCGTGCCACGAATTGCGCAGTAAACACGTCCATTTGGACCTTGCTCGATATCAGCAATATATTCACCAAAATCAACCGCCAAAGTATCGCCAATGAATCCAGAATAATCGTATTCACTTTGAATGATTTCCGAATTCGCATCTTTGATTTCAAGAATATTCCGCCATCCATTTTCATCCAAAATTGACAAACCATGTTTTGAGCCACAAACGACTCGTCCATCTTCCAAAACTTTGATTGCGGTAAAATGATTTGTTACGGGTGCATTTGGAATAATAGATGAATATGTTTCCAAAGTTTTATCATAAAAAATAAATCCTGCATCTGTCCCAAGAATGGTCTCTCCCTCATCGTCAAATAACATATTTTGTAAGATCCGATTAAATGATTCTGATACAAAATTAGAGCTTAAATTATATAATTTGCTTTCCGAAATTCCCCACAAACTTTCATCTAAATCATACGCTAAAGAAATAAAATGAATACCCGTTCCACTTTCCAAAATGATTCTATCAGCGGGATTCATCAAAGAAAATTCGTAAAGTGTATTTTCATGGGAAAAACTCATTTTGTCCTCATAAATCGCCATAGCAGAAACAGAAGATATCAAATCATCAAAGATCAAAGTCCAGCTATTTGGATTTTTTAAATTATCTGAAATTTCCCCCATCCAAAGTCCTCGATCTGTCCCTAAATAAATGACATTATTGTATATTTTAACGTCAGATATTTCAAAAAATTGTAAAGGGAAATTTTTATAAATATCGCTATACTGCCATTTATCATTGATCCAAAGCCATTTCATTAATCCTAAGTCTTGTCCATCTGTATATGTGGCAATGACAATGGAATCCGAAACAGCAAAATGGCTGATAGAGGTTAAATCATAATTGAATATCTCAATGGATTGATTCGAAACTGGATTAAATATTTGAATAAATCCATCAGGCGCTCCACCCCCTAACCATAAATAGCCCTTTCCGTCTTTCGTAATAGCATTGAGTATGTTCCCTGCTAATCCATCCATACTGGTTATATGAGAAAATATGCCTGACTCATATTTCAACAATCCACCTTCCGTTGCACTAAAGGTTTTTCCTTCAGAATGGACGCTAGACTTGATGTTAATTGGACTCGTTTCCACACGCCAATCTCCAATCCTTACTTGAGAAAGAAGAAACGGAAATAAAAAGAAAATTGGAATGTATTTTTTCATATCATTCTTATGATGGAAAAGGTGCGGGAATAAAACAAAGAATAAAAATGGCCAAGCTCACAAAACCTATCCGTTTCTCTTCCTTGGTTAATGGCCTGTCAATATCGGCTACAGGTGGGTGTTTTGTGGTTCGCATGAGCACCATGATCAAAATTCCCCATATTAACCAATTGATAGAAATAAAAGCCATAGGAATTAACATCAACCAAACGAACTTGGCAAGCTTATCAAATTTTCGTCCCAAAAGTGCATAAGCAATATGCCCACCGTCTAATTGTCCAATGGGCAATAAATTTAACATGGTTACGAGCAAGCCAATCCATCCAGCAAAAGCCACAGGATGCAAAACAACATCTTGCGATGCTGACAAATTTGGAAATATCAATGCGGTCAATATCTTCATCAAAATAGAATCACCTAATTTCATGCCTAATTGCTCCCCAGAAACCGTAAGCACTTCCGAATGAAGCAAACCCCAAATTAATGCAGGAACCGCAACAAGGAAACCTGCAATCGGTCCTGAAGCGCCTATATCCAATAACGCTTTTCGTTTCTGAATGGGAGATTTAATTTTGATAAAAGCCCCAAAGGTGCCAATAAATGTAGGTGCCGGTATAAAATAAGGTAATGTTGCATCAACACCATGTTTTTGTGCATAGACATAATGTCCCGTTTCATGACAGCCTAAGATTAGCATTAATGTCATGGAAAAAGGCAAACCTCGCCATAATTCAGAGAAAGACGAAAAAGGATCTCCCCCTGCCATTAATGCGCCAGCCAATAATGTGGTTCCGATGGTTGCCAAAAAAAGAAAAATATGTGCTTTAGATATGGCAGGAATGGAAAATAATATAGATTCATTTTTTTCATTCATCAATAAAGTAATATCTCCATTTTGCTCGAAAACTTCAATACTCATATTTTGCACCATCTGCTTTACTTCTTCCAAAGTTGCTGTGCTAGTCAAGGTTCCACGGACAATCCACCCATCTTTTCCTTGACCAATTTGATGAGGAATAAAAAGGTGCGAAATACGCTGGAGTTCTAATTGAAGATTTTTATCTGACATAAACCATTTTTTTCACTTCTGAATCTACCTTATACATTGCCCTTCGACAAAATGTTTCATTTAAGCTTTTCCTTTTTCCTTTGCATAAAAACTAGCAATTTCTAGTATGTTGAAACGAAGCATATTCTATGGTTTTTTACTTTCCATCTGCCTTGGACAAAATTCTCTCCCGTTTGAGATTGATGTTCGCCCTCGTGTTTTGGAAAATGAGAAAGTAATTGTCACGGTTCAAATTACGAGTTTTGTTGATCAAGCTGTGGCATTTCTTGAAGGTTTTTTAGAAGAAAAAACAGGAACTGGACATTTGTTGCAGGAAAAACGCCTAATTCTTATTTATGATTATGAACCATCCTTGTTCCATGGTGCTTCAATTGCGAAATCAGAGATTTTTTCGCTGAATAAGACTCATCCAAATCAATATGAATTTAAGATTAGTAAAGTGCGATTTAGAGGCGATAAACGACTTTTTACGTGGCATCCCAAATCGGGTTTTATCCGGATAGATTAAAAGAATTTAAGTGTTTAAATCTGCCAAAGTCGGAAAAATATTTGAGTATTAAAGGGTTTCGGAGTTTCTCAGATTTAATCTTTATACTTTAAATATTTTTCTTCTAATAATCGGCTGTAATTCAAGGTATCCAAATCTAAATGTAGCTTGTTGATCCAATCGCGTGTAGCAGAAATATAAGGATCTAAAACCTCAGGCGGAACGCGACTTGCAGTCATATTCGCAATCACAATTGCAGATGGAATGGGAATATAAGCATTCATGGGATCTTCATAAAAATAATCTAAGTTTTTGACCAGCTCTCTCATGGTTAAATAATCCGTTTTTTCGGAAAAGATTTTATCCGCTAAGTCAGCATTAACAGCCCAGGTTTTTAAATAACCGTATAATTTTCCATCCAATGCCCCCGTGAGATAAGCACTTTTAATAAAGTAAACGCTCTCTGGCTGATAATTCACTCTTTTTGCAACACGTCCCCAATCTCGCCCATCCCAAAATAAACGATTTTGCTGCCCGCTCAAAATATTCAAGAATAATAAGAGAGACAAAGCTAAAAGGATGATTTTACTTTTTTTCATTTTGATTTAATTATTGAGTGAATTTCCAATATATAGTTCTCGCAATTTAAGCTTATTTTGCGCTAATCCCCGAATCTTAATTTTATGATTGCAGAATTTGCAAAAATTAGTCATCATTGATTTTTATTTTTCTATTCCAAATTGATCCAAAGCAAAAGCATAATAAAAAGCAATATCCTTTAAATAATCAAATCGCCCAGAGGATGAAAAATGCCCTGCCCCCATGTGTGTTTTAAGGATTAGCAGATTTTCATCCGTCTTTTTGTCTCGCAACTTCGCCACCCATTTTGCAGGTTCCCAATATCCGACACGTGGATCATTTAATCCAGCAATCACCAAAATAGATGGATAGTCTTGCTCTACTACATTATCATACGGCGAATAGGCAATCATGTCTTTATATGCGTCTAATTCATTGGGATTCCCCCATTCGTCATATTCAATCACAGTTAGTGGGATTGTTTCATCTAACATGGTGTTCACCACATCTACAAAGGGCACATCTGCTATAGCGCCTTTGAATAAATCTGGCCGCTGATTCAATACCGCCCCAATAAGCAAACCGCCAGCTGACCCACCATAAATAACAATTTTTTCGGCTTTTGTGATTTTTTCTTCAATCAGATATTCGGCAGAAGAAATGAAGTCAGAAAAGGTATTTTGCTTCTGTCCCATTTTTCCATTTTCGTACCATGCTCTTCCCAAAAAGGATGAACCACGAACATGAGCTCTCACATAAATAACATCTCGATCGACTAAACTGATGCGTCTTGAAGAAAAAGCAGGATCATACGTTGCACCATAAGATCCATACCCATCCAAAAACAAAGGATTTCCATTCGTGAGATCTAATCCTTTTTTATAAAACAAAGATAATGGGATTTTTTTGCCATCATGACTCTCAGCAAAAAGGCGTTTCGATTCATACTGACTTGGATCGTATCCTCCCAAAACCGAATCCCGTTTGATGAGCTCTAGTTTTTCACTTTCCATGTGATAATCGTAGTAGGACCATGGAATGGTAAAGGAGGAAAAATAGATTCGTAAAATGTCCGTATCATATTCTAGATTCGTATCGGATCCTGTTTCATAGAGAACATCAGGTAAATTTATGGTATGGAATGATGATAAATCAGGAGGATAAATATTAATATCTACATTTCCATTTTTACGTTCAAATACAACAACATAATCTTGAAAAACTTCCATATCTTCGATTTTTACTTCGGAACGATGCGGTAAAGCATCCACCCAATTTTGCCGTTGAGGTGCACCCACTGGCGCAGAAACCAGTTTGAAGTTAAGGCTCTCATCATTGGTGCGAATCAAGAAACGGTCTCCTTGATGATAGGGTGTGTATTCCACACCGACACGTCTTTTTTGCAGGATTTGAAATTGTCCATTCGGATTATCTCTATCTAAAAACCAATATTCACTGGTGATATTACTTTCCAGTGAAATAAATAGGAATTTTCCACTTTTTGATCGACTTAAGTAAACATGATAAGCATCGGATTTTTCTTCATAAATCATTTTGTCTTCCGCTTGACGGGTCCCCAAAATATGCCGCCATACTTGATAAGGACGACTTGCATCATCCTGCGAAACATAAAAAAGGGTTTTACTATCATTTGCCCATTCGATACTGCCAGATAAATTTGTTAATTCGTCTGAAAATTCACGCCCATTTTCAATGGTTTTAATTTTTAAGACATACTTTTCAGAACCATCATAATCAATCGCATAAGCAAGAAGTTTTTGGTTAGGACTTACCGCATGTGCACCCAAGGACACATAATCGTGCGTATCAGCAAAACTATTCATATCCAGCGTGATTTTTTCCTTCTCATTACCCTCTTTTTTCTTTCGTACGTGAATGGAATATTGCTTATTCTCTTCAGTTCTTGAGTAATAAATATAATCGCCAAATGGAAATGGAGCGGTTGCATCATCTTCCTTTATTCTAGCTCTCATTTCTTGGTATAATACATCTTGTAGGACTTCTGTACTCTCCATTTTGACTTTAGTATATTGGTTTTCTTTTTTCAAATAATTTAAAACTTTTTTGGACGTTTTTTCTCGAAGCCAAACATAATCGTCAGTTCTAGGATCATTGTGGACCGTCACATCCACGGAAATTTTTTGAGCGATGGGAGGCATTGTCATTTTGTTTAACTTTCTTTTCTTTAAGGTAGGCTGGATGAGGTAGGCGCCGACGATTATAATGACGACAAACCATTTGAGATTATTCATTTTTTTGCTTTCGTTTATTCAAAAAATAAAAAGGAGAATAGGCAATGATAAAATGCCCTAATGCGAGAAATTCTGACCACATAATATACCAAGGCCATGGTCCCATATAATCAAGCAGTGATGGAACAGGTGGTTTTCCTCGAATCCAGAAGTAGTTTGAATCTAAAGCAGTGTTCACTAAAAATGCTATAAATAAGACAATATTAATGCCGATCATAGCAATCCAAATTCCTTTGACACGTGGACGAAGTCCATAAACAACAATCGCATACATAATGGCTAAAACCAATCCACTATGTCCAATGAAAAAACGAATAAAATGAAAATGAGGAAATCCTTGTGTAATATCTGGTGTGATAGACGCTTGCAACATGCCTGATAATCCCCAGAAAAATATCAATTCAAACCAAATCTGTTTTTTATAAATCATGACAAAAGGAAGCAATATATTTGTAATCCTGCATAAATGAAACGGTAAATGTAATTTCGCGTCAAAAGTCCCAGCCATTATTTCCAAAATAGGCCAAGCGATATAAGTCCCTGCTACAAAATAGGAGATCCATCGTCCCAATGATTCTTGCGCTGACGAGGATAATTCATTTTTTGCATATCGTGGAAGCCAAATCCAAAGTCCTAAAAATAACAAAAGGGCAAGAATATGTTCCGTTCCAAACAAAATGAAAGGATCTGGATCGTATAAATATTGTTTAAGGTTTTCTCTCATATAAATGTGATGTGAGCCCAAATGAATAAGCGATATTTTACCATAATGTTTTCTATTTAAACAGGAAGATATTTATGCAAAAAAAAAGCCCTTCCGAAACCGAAAGGGCTTTTTCAATCACAATGATTGGAGTTACATCATTCCACCCATTCCACCCATGCCGCCCATACCTGGATCACCCATCGGTGGACCAGCTGGCATTTCTTCAGGAATATCTGTGACGGCTACTTCAGTCGTCAATAATAGACCCGAAATAGAGGCTGCATTTTCAACAGCAACACGCGTGACTTTTGCGGGATCAATAATACCTGCTTCAAACATATTGACGTATTCATCATTTCTTGCATCATAACCAAAGTCTTTCTTACCATCTTTGATTTTTTGCACAATGATTGACGCTTCTAATCCTGCATTTTCTAAAATCTGGCGAACCGGACTTTCAAGCGCTCTACGCATGATATCCACACCCACCTGCTGACTGCCACTTACTTTGATTTTATCCAGAGATGAAATAGATCTCAAAAGAGCTACACCACCACCAGGAACGATACCTTCTTCAACAGCAGCACGAGTCGCATGTAATGCATCCTCAACGCGGGCTTTCTTTTCTTTCATTTCTACTTCAGTCGCAGCGCCAACATTAATCACTGCCACACCGCCAGAAAGTTTAGCCAATCGTTCTTGAAGCTTCTCTTTGTCATAATCTGAAGTGGTTTTTTCAATCTGCACTTTAATTTCATTGATTCGTGCTTTGATGTCATCTTTTGAACCGCCACCGCTAACAATAGTTGTGTTGTCTTTATCACTTGAAACACGTTTTGCTGTTCCAAGATAATCTAAAGTCACATTGTCCAATTTGTAGCCTGCATCTTCAGAGATAACCGTTCCACCCGTAAGCTTAGCGATATCTTCCAACATGGCTTTACGACGATCACCAAACCCAGGTGCTTTAATCGCCAAAACCTTAAATGTACCACGAAGTTTATTCACAACCAATGTTGCGAGTGCTTCGCCATCCACATCTTCAGCGATGATGACAATTTGCTTTCCTGTTTGAACCACTTTTTCAAGAATAGGCAATAAATCTTTCATATTGCTGATTTTCTTATCGTGAATCAAAATGTAAGGATCTTCCATTTCTGCATCCATTGTTTCAGCATTGGTTACAAAATAAGGAGATAAATAACCGCGATCAAATTGCATGCCTTCAACAAACTCAAGGAATGTTTCAGCCGTTTTGCTCTCTTCAACGGTTATAACGCCATCTTTTCCAACTTTTTCCATCGCTTCAGCAATTTTCGAACCAATTTCCGTATCATCGTTAGCGGAGATAGTTGCGACTTGTGCAATTTGCTTTGAGTCTGGAAGATTTTTAGACTGAGCACCAATCGCTGTAACAACCGCATTTTTGGCTGCATCAATACCACGTTTGATTGACATTGGATTTGCACCCGCTGTCACATTCTTTACGCCTTCACGAATTATGGATTGAGCCAAAACCGTTGCAGTCGTTGTTCCATCACCAGCAACATCTGATGTTTTGGAAGCAACTTCACGAACCATTTGTGCGCCCACATTTTCCAATTTGCTTTCTAATTCAATTTCTTTAGCAACCGTTACACCATCTTTGGTGATTGTCGGAGTACCAAATTTCTTTTCAATGACGACATTACGTCCTTTTGGACCTAGGGTCACTTTTACAGCATTCGCAAGTTTATCAACGCCATTTTTGAGTTGTGTTCTTGCGTCAAGACCGTATTCTATTTTTTTAGCCATTATTATTTCCTTTCTTAAATGATAGCCAATATGTCGCTTTCGCGCATAATCATGTATTCATTTCCATCAAAGGTAACTTCTGTACCGGAATATTTTCCATACAAAACTTTATCACCTTTCTTCACTGTCATATCGACACGCGTTCCGCTATCTGCGACTTTTCCAGGTCCCACCGCAACGATTGTTCCTTGCTGTGGTTTTTCCTGTGCTGTGTCTGGTAGAATGATTCCGCCTGTGGATGTTTCTTCTGCAGCAGCAGCTTCTACAACAACGCGATCATCTAATGGTTTTAAACTGAGACTCATCTCTTGTTCTCCTTTTTTTATTTTGAAATTAACGCTCTAACATTTCCACCGAATAAGGTGGCAAGTTTACATTTTTTTTATGTGAGATTCAAACCACACATGTTCAGATTAAAATACAAATATTGTACCAATCTTAAAATTATTCCGATATGAATGATTAAAATATATTAATAGGACACAATGACAGAGTATAAATTAAGTTCCTGTGCTGCCAAATCCACCCATTCCTCGGCTACTATCCGATAATGCATCAACAATGTCAAAATGGATAGGACTGCCGTCCATGGCAACCAATTGAAATAATCTCTGCCCAGGTGTCACAGTAAAGGCTTCATTTTTGATATTGTCAACCGCAGCCATAATTTCACCACGATATCCAGCATCGATCAATCCAATGGAATTACTTAATCGTAAAGGTGTTTTTGCAATGCTTGATCTTGGCATTAATAAATAAGGTTTTCCCTCAGTATTCTCACAAGAAATTTGTAAATGGATTAAGGTGGATTCGCCTCCACCAATGGTTTGTTCAGCGATGACAAATAAATCTAAGCCAGCATCGCCTTCATGGAAATGTCCGTGATTCTCATACATTTTCTTCACCTCTAATGAAAAAGGTCTAAGCTTTAAATTCATGATGGTAATCCTTTATAAAAATTCCATGCTAACCAAAACCATGCCACGAGTAGGGCTGTTCCACCAAATGGTGTTACGGCTCCAAGCCATCGCGTATTTGTAATCACTAAAACATAAAGGGAACCTGAAAAAAAGATAATTCCGAAAATGATTAAATATACTGGGATTTTCATCAAATCGTGGGAAAAGTGGAATCCAATAGAGCCAAGAACCAATAATGCGAGTGCATGCCAAAAATGATAACGAACCGCTTTTTCAAAGGTTAGTAAATCTGATGGTGGCACCATTTCTTTTAATCCGTGAGCGCCAAATGCACCAAAAGCCACAGCCAATGCCATAAATAAGGCACCACTGACTAAAGCAAGTTTCATGATGACTCCTTCTGGATAAGGGTTCGAATAGGGAATGGAATATCAATTCCCTCTTCCTTATATTTTTGATGAACGCGTTTGACAAATTCATGAATAATGGGGTTTTGGTCGCCGTATTTATTGCCACGGAAATACACCATCAAATCAATACTAGAATCACCAAATCCACGAAGTCGAATCGCGGGCTGGTAGCTTTTCTTCGTTTCTTCCATTTCTTTTTGAATAGCATCCGCCACTTCCATCGTTACTCGCATAACGTGGTCTAAATTACTGTCATAGGAAACACCGATTGGTATTTTCACAGAAAAACTAGGATCACCTGCATCATAATTCTTTATAATGGCAGCAGACAGTTTTCCGTTCGGAATGGTATAAACATTATTTGCTCGTTGTAGCATGGTCGTATTTCGCCAAGTGATATTCGTGATGTATCCCATTTGCCCCGAATCCATCTCAATAAAATCGCCAATTTTCACTTTACGACTCAGTAAGATATGTAAACCGGCAAACACATCAGAAAGTGTATCTTTTAATGCGAGCGAAATTGCTAATCCACCCACACCCAAAGCGGTCAACATTGGCGCAATCGAAATATTCAGTGTATCTAAAATAACCAACGCCCCGACAATATAAATCGTAATTCGAGCGATATTTACAAACATACCTGTAGAAGGCAAACCGCCATCTTGTTTTTGTGCCCAATAATCAAAAAGTCCTACCACCATTCTGCTGGCTGAGATCGTTACAGAAAAAATCAAACCAACAATTATGAATCGAGAGATATATTGATTAAGGAATGAACCTAAATTTATATCTTGAATGGCAAAACTTAATGCGCCCAGAAAAAACCAAAAAATGATTTGTGATTCTATAGCATCGATGACAATATCGTCACCACCCCACTTTGTTTTTTCTGCCATTTTACTTAAGCGGGCATGGACTATGCGTTTAAAGAGCCATCCTAGGACGAGTCCAATTATAATGATGCCAATTGGCATCACCCAATTCATAAGTTCTTCAGGTATTTTATTTATCATAGCTTTAAATTTAGTGAATATATGAGACTATTTCAGATAAAGGATTTTTTGAACGTGTGTTTCTTGATTAGCAGCAATTGACACAAAATAAATTCCTGAAGGCAACATTCCACCTTTCGCGTCACGCCCTTGCCAATTCAAGATATGATTTCCCCTTGAATAATTTTCCGTTTTTCGCCACACAGTTTGTCCCAATACATTTTGAATTTCTATCTTTACTGGTGAATTAAAACCCAATGAGAAAGGTATGTTTAAACGCGCATTAAAAGGATTTGGATAAGGCACTTGCAATGAAAATTCACCAGGTACAATTTCTTCTTGGATATTAAGAACTTGGAGAGACTTCAAAATCCAGTTATCCGGATCTAATTCTACATTTATAATCGTTTCATTCTCTGGAATATAATAATCATAATCCATTGAAGAACCTTCATGGTCAATAAAATAATTATAAACAGAATCACTCGTGGTAACCCGAATATCTATGGGCATGTGAAACGTTTGCCACGATTGAGTTTGGTTGATTTGAATCCGAAGCGTATCTATGAAAGAATCATCATAAATTAATTGATATTTGGGATAATATTCACCATAAATCCATTGCTGGAAAAAATCATTTAAATCTAAGCCTGTGTAATCTTCACAAACAGCTTGAAAATCTTCCGTCGTGGCAGACGCATATTTTAAACTATCTGTATTGGCATACGCCTTCAACATATCAAAAAATACATCGGAAGAATCATTCCACGGCATGCTCATTTCAACGACATGGCGTAACATATTAAGCACCCAGCCTGCTTTATTATAACTGAGATTTCCGTTAAATATATTGCTAACACTAGATGCATCTTCCACAAAAACAGTCCCAGCACCATAATAAGCGTGATTTGCCCAATAGGCGTGGTAAGCCTCTGCGCCACCAGTCGCTTCTTCCCATAAAGCTTCACCGTATCTCGCAAATCCTTCATTAAGCCAAATATGATGGAAATCTGCACAGGTAATCATATCTCCCCACCATTGATGCGCCAACTCATGTGCAATGAGCCACTGGCTCCATCCGCCCATGCTCGTTAAGGTTTGATGCTCCATACCCCCTCCCCAGGCAAAATCAGCATGTCCATATTTTTCTTCAAAAAATGGATATAAACCATACTTTTCTTCGAACAATCCAAGCATATCTTTGGTGAGCAAATAATTGGCATGAGATTGATCATATTGATTCGGAAAAACATAATAAGTCAATGGCATGGATTCGCCATTTTCCCGTGTGTAGGTATCCTCCCAATATTGGTAAGGATAAATAGCTAAAGAAACCAAATAAGTTGTAATCGGATAAGATTCATGCCAATGATAGGTTTTTCGATTATTCGCTTCATTCACTTCAGAGATTAATATTCCATTGGATGCGACAATCAAATTATTGGGAACATTGATGTGTAAATCCACAGAATCTGCTTTATCGCTTGGGTCATCCTTGCAAGGCCACCACCCTCGTGCACCATAAGGTTCTGACAAAGTCCAAATCATGTGCTCTCCACTGTGCGTATCAAAAGAAAAAGAACCAAAATCAAAACTTTGAGGATCGCCCTGATAATAAATTGAAACGGTGAATTCTTGTCCAATCAATGGTGGAGACGCACCTTCAAGATGGACAGATAAGAGGTTTGATGCGTAGGTATAATCTGGACTGATATTATTGACAACAACACTATCAATCGTATATCCACTCTTTAAATCAAAATCGATTGTAGCGAGGCCAGAATCGACAACCACTAAATTTGTGGTAACGAACCCTTCGATGGATTCTGTGTTCGGATTAATTTTGAGGTGAATATCATAATATCGAATATCTATTCGTTCTTGATTTTCTGTCATAATATTTTCCGAGGAGAGCCACCTTGCAGCAGAATTTTGCTTAGAACAAAATTCCATCGATTTATCTATTTGTCCAAAAACTTGTGAATACAAGATAAGAAGTAAAATGAGATATTTCATGCGTTTCAATCCTTTGACTTTTATATTACCGAGAGTAATAATT
>JABHGY010000034.1 GCA_018671775.1 Fidelibacterota bacterium | reverse complement strand
TAGTTGAAAAATATCTTTAAATACGGTTCTAAATATTTTCTTTCATTCTCTATATTTAAATTTTTACTTCGCTCGTCTAGTCCTTTTAAAGCGATATTGCATATTTTCTTTAACCATTCTCCCATCAATTGATTTTTTGGAGCTTCTTGATTTAAATCTAAAGTTCTTGCATTCTTATTAAATAGCTTTCGATCATCAATACCTAGAGGATCAAAAAGCTTCGTTAATTCATCTTGGGTGACTTTCTCAGATAATAAACCTAGCCAAAAAGCGATTGGGGCCATTTCAAATCCTCTTGGTGGGCGGTCTGCGCCCCGCACTTCCAACACATTTTTAAATCGGGCATGGGTAAAAATCTGATGAAGTGCTGACATAATATGCTCATTTTTTAGTTCATCTTTCTGGCTCATTTTTTCTAAATAGCTGCCAAGTGTTCCAGAAAACTCTTCTGCAAGTCCCTGGTCACCGTAAACAAATATGGCTGGGGTTTTTAAAACATGATTTGCGAATTTTTCAAGCAATCCATTGGATGAAAAAATTCCATGATCCAATAAATTTCCGCAACGAACAGAATCTGTATCATCCCAAATGTCATATCGCATATTTTTTGGACCGGTTGGTTTGCCGTTCATAAAAGGGCTGTTGGCAAAAAGCAATGCACAAAATGGCTCTAAAACATCTGCAAGCCAGGCCATTTGTTCCGCCTCTGCTTTTGTGGCAATATCTAAATTCACCTGAATGCTAGTTGTGTTGCGCATCATCCATGGCCCGAGTTTTCCTACTTTTCGAAATCGCTTATCCATCAAGTGATATTTGTTTTCTTGTATTAAATCAATATCATCTGGTGAATACATTGGCTCAAGTGCAAAATCTAAATGAATTAAATTATTGTTTTTTACAATGTCTTTTGCTCGACTAAAATGTGCTTCCATTTCCTTATGAATATCATGAAGGTTCGTAAGGGGTGATGACGACCATTCTAACTGGCCTCCTGGCTCTAATGAGTAAGAAGCTTGGGAATTTTCATTTTTAGATTGAGCTTGAATTTCTTTCAAAAAATCAGTAGCTGAAAATTGATTTGTTGGATTCACGGGGATACGATTACATTCAGCGTCATAAAAAAAACATTCTAGTTCTACGCCAATGCGCCGATTTGAAGGTTCGGTTAAATTCGAAAGAATGGCTGATTGTATGTGTTGGTTCAGATTCACGAAAGTACTCCAAAGAATATAATGTTTTTATTTATCATACCCAAAATTACAAATTGAAGATCAAAAATAAAGCTTATTTGAGCATTTGAATTAAATGAAAAGACGGCTAAAATTCATAGATGTCTATCTTGATGAAAATACTATGTTGTTTCTATCTTTTTGGCTTTGCTGATTGTCTTGTTGCGCAATCACCCGTTCGTCAAAAGAGAATCAAACATTATCGCGTCACTAAAAATGACGCTACACAAATACGTGAACTAATCGGTATGGCTCAGGTTAATTATTCCCCAGAAGGGCAAATGACTGATTCTACAAATTATTCTTTTATAACAGCTTTACGTGATAAATATGTCTATGTGAGCGGAGAAAATGAAGGTTTACGCTTAACCCGCAAACAAGATAAACATCTAATTAATCGTTATGAATATAAATATGATCTGCTCGGCAATTTAGAGCAAGTGCTTTACTTTGAGAAAAATAAACACGTTTTATGGAAAGAATACTATAAATATTTTCCAAATGGGCGCTTACAAAAAATTGTGCGGTTTAAGGCCAGAAAACTTCGTGAAAAAAAGAAATCCCCTGATGCAAATGTAAATAATGCATGGCGTGAATCTTTTGTTTATGACGAAAACGGAACCATGATTGAACACCGAGAATATTATGATGGAATTTTGATTGAAAAAAAAACCTACGGATTTGACGAGGATAAGGAACAAATCTTATTGGAGGAATATTACGATCCCTCCTTTATCAAAAAATCGGTTTATACCTATAATGATTTTGGTAATCTTGAACATAAATTGCTCATAAAAGAATTAGGCGTATCTGTTGCCTCTCTTACGTATGCTTATGATGAGTTGGGGCGCTTATCTAAACAAATTTCTTTCAGTCATGATGGACTAATCCAAGACTCTGTGCGTTGGCATTATAAACAAAATCAGACGCTTTTACATCACTATAGCGATATGGGTTATGTCAGTCGGGAAATAATTTTGGACTACCGTGACAATTCAATGCTCTTAAAAGAAAGAAAATATGATGGAATTGGACAATTACTTTCAAAAAAAGTATATTCCTACTCTGACAAGGGGCGTTTAAAAACAATTCAGACATTTGAGGCTTTTCATCCCTTTCAAGCAGAGGATAAAAATCTGAATCATGTATCTATCTTGAAATATGATTAAATTCTATTCTTGGGCAGAAGATAAATCACTTAGGAGGCAATATGAAAAAAATAAAAAATAAAATTGATATTAAAAGTGCAATGATTGGCATGCTGTTCACGCTTTTGATATTATCTGTATTTGGTTTTAGAACAGAAACGGATGAGTTAGGACATCTCGTGGTGAAAAGTCTTACCATAGAAGATGATCGCGGGAACATTCGATCTTATATTGGAGATGGATATATTCAAACCTATAGCCAAGAAGGAAACTCTACATTATTTGCAGGTACAGGAAAAGATGGTGGCGGATATATTCGATCTTATAATGGAAATGGCGATGAATCAGCGTATTTAGGCACAGGACGAATGGGTGGTGGATATGTGCGCACTTATAACAACAACGGAAAAGAAACAAGTTATATCGGCACTGGCTCAGATAATGCGGGACAAGTTCGGGTTTATGATGATGAAGGCGAAACCACTTCTTATTTAGGGAATGGATATGCTCAGTTTTATAATACTCAAGGTGAGAGAACACTTTTTTTGGGAACAAGCCCCACGGGAAGCGGCTATGTGAGGACCTATGCTTTTGATGGGCGCCCAAGTGTGTATTTTGGAACGGGTGCAGATACCACAGGTCAGGTCCGTGTTTATGATCGGGATGGTATAACGGCAAGTTTTGTTGGGGATGGCTATTTTCGAACTTATAATCAATTTGGTAAATTGACTTCTTTTTTAGGCACTGGCGCAGAAGGCGGCGGTTATCTAAGAACCAATAATAAATATGAAACAGAAACAAGTTTTATTGGAACTAATAATTCCAATGAAGGACTGATTAATATAAATGATAAATTTGGTCAGAGTTTTTGGATTAGAATCAACAAAAACTGATTTTTTGGGTTTCCCAATGAATTTGTTTAAGTTCAATGAACATAAGGTAATTCGAGAGGATATAAAACAATGATAGTCCCTTATAATAATATTTCTATGGGAGGTTTGAGATGTGTAGGTATTTAAGTATTATATTTTTTGTGAGTGTAGCATTTGGTCAAAATGATAGTCTTGTATCAACTTTTTATCCCTCTAGCGCACAAGAAACACTCGGATTTTATATAGAGGGTGTTCGAGATGGTAGCTGGACCGAATGGTTTGAAGGAGATGTATATAAAGATTTTGGAACAGATGGACTGCCCAATACGCAAGATAATGGTGAAGGAAATGGCCAGTTTGATTCCACTGAAACAATCACGTATGATAAAAATAATAACGGTGTATATGATCCTCCTCAAATAAAAACACAGGGTTATTACACCTCTGGAAACCGAGATAGTCTCTGGGTCTTTTGGTATGATGATGGCGTCAAAGAAGAACGAAGTTTTTACAAGAATGGGAAGCTAACAGGGCACTTACAAAAATGGTATCCCAATGGAAATCGGAAAGAAGGTGGTAAGTATGTGTCAGGAGTCCAAGATAGTATTTGGACTTGGTATTATGACAGTGGAATCAAACAAGAAGAAGCTTTTTTCTCTGATGGGGAACAAGAGGGGAAATGGACAAGTTGGTATGATGATGGAACAAAAAAAGAAATTAGAAAATATGTAAATGGAGAAAAGGACAGTACTTGGGTTACTTGGTATCCCAATGGAAATCGGAAATTACTTACAAACTATGTCAGTGGAAAATTAAATGGGGTCACTATATCCTGGTATGATGAGGGCATTTTCAAAGAAAAAGAGGGCCGTTACCAGGCAAATAAAATGCATGGGCTTTGGACAACATGGTCCACCAGGGGTCGAAAGGTCGAAGAAATCACTTATGATAATGGAACAAAAAATGGTCCATTTATTCAATGGAATGCTTTTGGTGATAAAGTATTAGAGGGAAACTTTAAACAATCAGAAAAAAACGGTGATTGGATTTATTATTATGATAATAGCTTCAAAGAGCGCCAAGAAAATTATATAGATGGCAATAAAAATGGGCATTGGGTTTGGTGGAAACATGATGGCAGTAAAGACAAAGAGGGCTCTTTTACCCAAAATATAAAACATGGTATTTGGACACAGTGGGGCGCCAATAATCATAAAAAAATGGAAGAAACCTTTGTTAATGGAAAACATGATGGAAAGCTGACCACTTGGCATGACAACGGAAACAAACAGCAAGAAGGCATACTTCGTGAAAGTGAAAATGAAGGTTTATGGTCTTATTGGCATTCGGATGGAACTGTAGATTTTATATTCGATTACGGCACTGGGCTCTCACAACTTGGTATTAATGAACTTGAGCAACGTGATGCAGTCTATTATAAGATTGGAAAAGCAACGCCTTACGCGGGTGTGGTTGTAGAAACGGGTGGCGCAAAAAAATATCTACTACTCGGTCGATTTAAAGACGGGTTAAAGCATGGAAAATGGATTCAATGGCATCGTAATGGACAAAAATCAATTCATGGTGTTTACGCCAAAGGGAAAAAACATGGCGACTGGACTTTGTGGTATAGCGAAGATGAAATGACAAGAATAGATGATTTTTTTGAAGGACAAAACCAAGGAGAGCCTTTCAAATACTGGAATGAAGATACCTATCGAAAAGAGCAAGGAACGTTTGTTAATGGCAAAATTGATGGTATTTATAATTATTGGTATCAAAATGGACACCTACGCCGATCCGAAGAATATAAGCTTGGTGTTAAAAACGGAAAATGGACGGAGTGGTATGCACATGATCATGATTTAAAATATTCTGACGGAAACTGGTCTTATCGTGGTGATAATTTTCGTTTAGAAGATGATGAAGAATTGTGGAATTGGTGGTGGTATCACAATGACAATAAAATGAAAGAGGGCTATTATATTGATGGTTTACAGCATGGTGTTTGGACTTGGTGGTACGACAATGGAACAAAAACATCTGAGGGCATTTATGTGCGCGGTGAAAGAGATAATGTGTGGTACTATTATTCTCAAGATGGTGGTTTAGTTGAAGAAATTCATTATGCAATGGGGTCCTTACACGGGCCCAAAATCAAATGGCTTAATGCAGAAGATAAAGAATCCGAAATATATTATAAAAACGGACTATTGGATGGTCCAAGTACATATTGGGCTAATGGAGATACTGTAAGGCTAACCACTTATAATAAGGATAAACCTAATGGCGCATGGGTGCGTTGGTATCCAAATGGTAAACAAATACAAGTCAGGGGTATTCATCAAAATGGTATCCGTCATGGATTAACAAGTTATTGGTATTTAGATGGAACCAAACAAAAAGAAGGAAATTTTAGAGAAGGTAAACCTGCGGGTGTTTGGTCTTATTGGAATCAAAAGGGCGAAAAAGATTTTGATTTTGATTTCGGGAATCAGCTTGAGCAAATCGAAAGATCTCAAATCATCAAAAAAGATGAGCTTTACTATAAAATCGATGATGATAAACCTTTCACGGGTGTAATCGTGGATGATTTAGAAACAGCGGGTTATCTTTTTCTTGGTGGCGTGAAAAATGGACAAAAGAATGGACCCTGGATAAAATGGTATCCTGGTGGCAAGGCAGTGCCCGAAATTTCTATCACAGAAATTCCTACACCTGAACCTTTCAAACCCTGGAGTGGCAACAAAGAAGAGCGTGGTTCATACAAGAATGGAAAAAAACATGGATTATGGACAGAGTGGTTTGGCAATGAACATGTCAAATCTCATGGTGAGTATGATGAAGGTATTATGACTGGGGAATGGACATTTTGGTTTGATAATGGCGTCATGGAAAAAACCGGATCTTTGCTTGAGGGGAATGCGCATGGCGTTTGGGTCTTTTGGAATCGTGACGGAGAAAAAGTTCAAGAAGGTTTGTTTAAGAATGGTATTAAAAATGGAAAATGGATTGCATGGTTTGAGGATGGACGAATCACTGAGGGGTATTATCTTAACGGCAAAAAACATGATATTTGGACAAGTTGGTGGGATTTTGAAAAAAAGAAGAAAAAAATATCGGGTGCTTTCCGAAATGGAGCGATGATTGATAAGTGGTATTTTTATAACTCAAAGGGAAACCTAAAAGAAGTTCGATATTTTTCACCCTCTTTTTAATTTAGTCCATCGTCCCCCTAAACAGAAACTAACTTTCAAAAAACTCCTCTATAAAAAATGGGATGATGATACAATTAATAAGAATTTTGTCGCTTATTTCTTTCGCAACGACGAACAGAAAATTGAGTAAAGACGTTACATTTTGAGGCTGTTTTAAAAACTGAATGTTGTATTATTTTTTATGGGCACTCGTATCATATATGAATTCTTTATTAAATTTTTAGATCAATCGCCAACAATTTTCATCACATTGGAGACTAAATCATGAATTTTGTATATCAATTCGGGAATGGACAAGCCGATGGTCGGGCTGATATGAAAAATCTTCTTGGCGGCAAAGGTGCAAATCTCGCTGAAATGAATTTACTTGGTGTGCCTGTTCCGCCTGGATTTACAATTACCACAGAAATCTGCGCAGAATATAACGAATTAGGACAAAAACAAACTGTCGCCTTAATTAAAAAAGAGGCCGAGCTAGGCATTCAAAATATAGAAAAAATTATGGGGAGCGGTTTTGGTAGCGTAGAAAATCCATTATTACTTTCTGTTCGCTCTGGCGCACGTGTTTCCATGCCTGGTATGATGGATACTGTATTAAACTTAGGCTTAAATGATTCCTCGGTTGAGGCCATCGCAAAAAAATCTGGAGACGAAAGGTTTGCTTGGGACTCTTACCGTCGTTTTGTTCAAATGTATGGCGATGTTGTTTTAGGTATGAAGTCAAAATCTAAAGTAGAGATTGATCCTTTTGAGGCCATCATGGATGAATTAAAAAAAATCCGTGGTATTGAATTAGATACGGATTTTTCTATCAAAGATTTACAAAAACTTGTTTATCAATTCAAATCTGCTGTAACCAAACAAACAGGGAAAACGTTCCCTGATAATCCTTGGGAACAACTTTGGGGCGCCATTATGGCTGTGTTTGGTTCTTGGGAAACACCCCGGGCGATTTATTATAGAAAAATAAATAAAATTCCAAATGATTGGGGAACGGCTGTAAATGTTCAGGCCATGGTTTTCGGAAATATGGGTCATCATTCTGGAACGGGTGTTGCTTTTACGCGAGATGCTGGAACAGGTGAAAATCTTTTTAACGGCGAGTATCTTATGAACGCACAGGGAGAGGATGTAGTGGCGGGCGTAAGAACGCCTCAACAAATTACGAAAACAGGTTCGAAGCGTTGGGCTCAATTAGCAGACATTAACGAAGAAACACGAAAAAATGATTTTCCTTCTCTTGAAGAATTAATGCCGAAGATTTATTCTGAGTTAAATGAAATCCAATCCAAACTGGAAATACATTATAAAGATATGCAAGATCTTGAATTTACCATTCAGCATGGGAAATTGTGGATGCTCCAAACGCGCTCAGGAAAACGGACTGGATTTGCGATGGTGCGTATTGCAATGGAAATGTTGGCAGAGGGCTTTATTAACGAAAAGGAAGCGTTGCTTCGAATTGAACCTAACAAATTAGATGAATTACTTCACCCTGTTTTTGACAAAAAAGCAATGAAAGATGCACGCGTTTTAACAAAAGGTTTACCCGCATCTCCGGGTGCTGCAACGGGGCAGCTCGTCTTTTTTGCTGATGAAGCTCAAAAATATGAGAACTCTATTTTAGCTCGCATAGAAACTTCTCCAGAAGATTTAGAGGGGATGAACATTGCCAACGGTATTTTAACTGCTCGCGGTGGAATGACATCTCATGCGGCAGTTGTCGCTCGCGGAATGGGAAAATGCTGTGTTTCTGGAGCTGGTGAATTAAAGATTAATTATAAAACAAGAGAAATGGTCATTAATGGGAAAATTATTAAAGAGGGTGGCTCGTTGTCGCTTAATGGCTCCACTGGAGAAATTTTTGAAGGAACCATTAAAACAATAGACCCTGAGCTCTCTGGTGATTTTGGAAAATTAATGGATCTTGCGGGACAATATGCAAGGATGACCGTTCGGACAAATGCGGACACGCCGCACGATAGTCACGTAGCAAGAGAATTTGGCGCAATGGGAATTGGGCTTTGTCGAACAGAGCACATGTTTTTTGAAGGTGAAAAAATTATTGCCATGCGGGAAATGATTTTAGCAAAAGACAAAAAGGGACGGGAAAAGGCATTAAAAAAATTACTTCCTATTCAACAAAAAGATTTTGAAGGTATTTTTGAAGCCATGGACGGCTTGCCTGTAACCGTGCGGCTTCTAGACCCGCCATTACATGAGTTCGTCCCTCACGACGAAAAGGGGCAACAAAAAATGGCTGATGTTATGAACGTCTCCATCAATGTTATAAAAGAAAAAGTAGAAGACTTGTCTGAATTTAATCCGATGCTCGGCCATCGTGGTTGTCGTCTAGGAAATACTTATCCAGAAATAACAATCATGCAAACACGGGCCATTATGAGTGCGGCTTTAGCTTTAAAAAAACGGGGTATAAATGCTATTCCTGAAATTATGATTCCCCTAACGGGGACAGTGACTGAAATGGAGCTTCAGGAAAAAATTATCCGAGATACGATCAAAACACTGTTTGAAGAAAAAAATGATTCTATCGATCATTTGGTTGGCACCATGATTGAAATTCCACGCGCGGCTTTGATAGCCGATAAAATCGCGGAGCACGCGGAATTCTTTTCTTTTGGAACAAATGATTTGACCCAAATGGCTTTTGGGTATTCTCGAGATGATGCGGGAAAATTTTTACCTATTTATTTAGAAAAGGGTATTTTAGAAAATGATCCTTTTGAAGTGCTCGATCAAGAGGGTGTTGGACAGTTGGTTGAAATGGCGTGTAAAAAGGGGAAAGAAGCTCGACCTGATATTAAATTGGGAATCTGCGGTGAACATGGTGGGGAGCCAAGTTCTGTTGAATTTTGTCACCGTGTTGGATTAGATTATGTTTCTTGCTCTCCCTATCGAGTTCCAATTGCACGGATTGCTGCAGCCCAAGCAAGTTTGAGAAAATATTCCCTGAACTCAAGCAGCAAGTGCAACTGTTAATTCCATATCAAAAAATACTTCATTGGGTATTTTGTGCCCAAGTCTTTTTCCCCGCCTGAAGGGCTTAGTTGGGCGACTGTTTAGTCTTTTTATGGCGTGGATTATTTCGTTGCAATCGTTCTAAAGTCTCTATTTTTAGAAAAATATTGGCGAATAAACCCATTGGCATTTTCATCCAAGCACTTATTTGTTTTGGACTCCACTCTTTGCAAATTAGTGTTTCATTTGTGCTTCTCATTTTTGACAGTGAAAGAAGTGCAGGGCCTACAGCAGCTCCACTTCTTTCATAAACAATCTTTGAGTTGCCTGTCTGCTGACCGGCAAGCACCTAAGAGTTGAATTTAAGATATTAAATAATTGAAATAAATTGCTTTTCAATTATGCTGAATCTGTTTATACTTATTGCAATTATGAATCACCTGAATTACATCAACACCCTTATTAATAATAACGCAAATAATATATGCGTAGGGAATGTCGTGTAAGCTGGTTCTACAATCAAAATTACACAAACCCTCGCAAGCTTTAGCTGTGGGGGTTTTTTTTACTAAAAAAGGAATTAAATAAATGTGCGGAATCGTTTCTTATGCTGGGTCTACTTATTCATTAGAAGACATAAAAGATCATGTAGATAAAATTCAATACCGAGGGCCTGATAATTCTCATTATGAAGCTGTGTCGAAAGATATTCATTTTATTTTTCATCGCTTGGCAATAATGGGATTGACTGACAACGGAAACCAGCCCATGAAACACCCTCAGGATAGTTTGATTACATTAATTTGTAATGGGGAAATTTATAATTATAAATATTTAGCAGAAAAATATGATTTTGAACTCCACTCTGGAAGTGATTGTGAAATCATTTTATTTATGTATAAAGAATTTGGAATTGAAAAAACAATCCAAGAGCTTGATGGGGTTTTTATGTTTGTTCTTTATGATGAATCAAAAGGTGAACTCATTTCCGGAAGAGATCCAATGGGTGTTCGACCAGGGTTTATTGGAAAAACAGCTGATGATATTTTTATTTCATCAGAAGCAAAAGTATTAACAGATCTTTGTGATACAATAATACCTTTTAAACCGGGAACTTGGTGGACTTCTAAATCGCCTGATACATTTAATCGATATTTCACATATTCAACACCCATAAACACCGCGACGGATGAAGATAAAATTTGTGAGTCTATTAGACATTATCTCACTTCAGCTGTGGATAAAAGACTCATGGCTGATCGAGAAATTGGTTGCCTTCTTTCGGGGGGGCTAGATTCCAGCCTTATAACGGGATTGGTGGCAAAAAAATATACTAATCGAGGTTTAAACACATTTACTATTGGCATGGAAGGAAGCGTTGATCTTGAATATGCGAAAGGTGTTGCTAATTTTTTAGGTACAAATCACCACCAAATTGAATTATCACAAAATGATTTTCTTGAAGCAATAGAAACTGTTATTTATAATATTGAATCGTATGATACAACAACGGTGCGTGCAAGTGTTGGAAATTATTTAGTTTCAAAATTCATTTCCGAAAATTCAGATTGTAAAGTAATCTTCAATGGAGATGGCGCTGATGAGGTTTGTTGTGGTTATGTTTATTTAAAAAATGCTCCTTCGCCAACTGACCTTCAAGAAGAAAGTGAACGATTGATTGAAGAAATATATTTATATGATGTGCTACGGTCAGATAGAAGTATAAGTTCTAATGGCTTAGAAGCGAGAACACCATTTTTGGATAAATCGTTTGTGAAATTTTATTTAT
The DNA here is from genome assembly GCA_018671775.1 of Fidelibacterota bacterium. Taxonomy (GTDB): domain Bacteria; phylum Fidelibacterota; class Marinisomatia; order Marinisomatales; family UBA1611; genus JABHGY01. The sequence continues at coordinate 14,758 of JABHGY010000034.1, read as the reverse complement.
CTATTAGACCTGAATTAAAGCAATTTGATGGTGGTATTCGACTAGAAAAACACCTTTTAAGGAAGGCCTTTGATGGTAGGAATGTTATCCCTGATAATGTGTTGTGGAGAAGAAAGTGTGCTTTTTCTGATGGTGTCAGCTCACAACATACATCATGGCATACTACATTACAGCAATTTGTTGACAGACAAATATCAGATAAAGAATTTCAACGAGAGGCTAAAGTCATTAAACATTGTCCGCCTCTTTTAAAAGAAAGTTATTATTATAGAAAAGTGTTTCGTTCTTTTTTTGAGGGAAACGATCATTTAATTCCGAAATTTTGGATGCCTAGATGGAGTTCGACCATAGATCCATCAGCTCGAGAGTTGCCAGGATATAAAGAATAGTTGTTGAAAATATTTGCTTAATAATCTTCGGAAGGAAGTGTCCTTTTAGTAAAGTCCGTATAAAGCCCAAAAGAGATATATTTTTGGCAGATTGCATTTGCATAATCTTCTGAGAAAAAGGACCCCACTTTAAACACTTTTCCACTCCGCTCTAAGACGGGATCTAAGTCCGGCAATAATTCTTTAACTGATTGAATTTGATCGTCCCCTTGCGGGATAATATTGACATCATAAACAATTACATCTCCACCTTTTTCAACACTGATATAATGAGAAATCATTCCTGTAAATTCTGCTATTGCCATTGCTTCTTCTTCCGTGACTTCGTCATCTGCTTCAGCCATTAGATGGATTAAATCCGTAAGGCCTGAAGCAACATCTAGATCCGGTTTTTCATCTAAATAAGATTGGACCAGTTCTTTTAACTCCATTAGATTGGTCACTTGCTCGGGTTTTCCCGCTTTTAGTTTTGGAATATCAATATGCCACCGTTCTGCAAATTCATTGATTAAATCGATTTCTTCTTGAGCAATATCATCATCGATGGCTGCAAGTTTTGTAAGAATATCAATTATTTTTTGTGCTCCTTTGGGTCTAAGCATTGCGCTTAATAATTCACCTGATTCTTTCTTTTCGAGATTTAGGGCATTTGTGAATAATTTAAATAATCCTGTATTTCGATTTGCTTCCACAAAATAACCTGCTCCAATCAACGTAAATATTGATGCTAATGAGAGGCCCAAAACAACTTTCCCCGCTGAAAAGAAATCGTGTGTGATAAAAATATTGTTTAAAAGAAATGGAATGCCAACGGCAAAGCCTAATAAAGCAGCGACAATTGAAATACTATTTGCAACTTCTTCATTTTTTCTTCTTTTCCAAATTTTATTTACTTTAAGATAGGCTTGCATGATAGAAAACAGCAGTGCGCTAGAAACTAAAATCGAAATAAGTTTTTTAAACAGTCCCGGTTTTGCGTAAAGGGTGAATGTCTCAAAAACCTTTCCATTTTGATTCTCAATGATTTGAAATTTGTTTTCATTGACTCTTTTGATTTTGTAAATAATTTCACCAAATAAGGGATTTGTTTTATACTGTCCTACTTGCTCATTAAATTGATATTTTGTTCCATGCTTGGATTCAATGGAGAGGCTTCCTTTCGATATAAATACCTGAACTGTGTCGTTTTTTAGCTGGTTGGTATAAAAACCCTCATTTATATCTTCCGAGGCATTCAGAATAGACAGGATAAAAAAACAAATGAAAATTGGGCGTGTTTTATTTTGATTAATCATGTGGTTTTTCTTTATTTTGCTTGTAATTTTTTATTGTATCAAATTTTTTCTTTACATATAGATGATAAATCTAACCATAAATTAACTTTATTTAATAGGCTCAAAATCAGCTGTAAAATGTCTCAGAAATGGCGGCTGTTTAATAATTTTATATCCGCCCAATTTGTTTTTTGATGTGAATATTTCTCGCATAACCTCAATCACATAGTCTATATGACTTTGGGTGTGTGTTCGTCTAGGCAAAGCAAGGCGAACAAGTTCCATATCTGATGGAGTTTCTTTTCCTGTTTTTGGGTCTATTTTACCAAACATAACTGAGCCTATTTCAACGGTGCGTATGCCTCCAATTTTATATAATTCAACTGAGAGGGATTGGCCTGGATAGGCTAAGGGCTCGATTTGCGGCAAAAGTGCCTTCGCATCAATATACACAGCATGACCGCCTGGCGGAAGAAGAATGGGGTATCCGATCTGTGTGAGGTGCTCCCCTAAATAGCGCGTTTCCGAAATGCGATAATGTAAATAGCTTTCGTCTAATACTTCCTGAAGCCCGACAGCTATCGCATCTAAGTCTCTTCCGGCAAGACCACCATAACTTGGAAAGCCTTCTGTAAGAATCAGTAAATCTTTTTGTTTTTGAGCTGTGATATCATCGTTGGTACATAAAAATCCACCTATATTTACCAATCCATCTTTTTTGGCGCTCATGGTGCAACCATCGCCATAGCTCATCATTTCCCGTACAATTGATTTGATAGATTTATCCTTATATCCGACTTCCCTTTCCTTGATAAAATATGCGTTTTCAGCAAAACGAGCCGCATCAAAATAAAGAGGTATATTGTGCTCGGATAAAACTTTTTTAACTTGTCTAACATTTTCCATAGATACGGGTTGTCCACCGCCAGAATTATTGGTAATCGTAATCATACAAAGAGGAATATTCTCTGCACCCTGCTCCTCAATAAGGGTTTGAAGTTTTTTGACATCCATGTTACCCTTAAATGGAAAAAGGTTTTTTGGATCTTTCCCTTCTTCAATCAGCAAGTCTAGTGCTTGAGCTCCTTGATATTCCACATTTGCTCTTGTTGTATCAAAATGTGTGTTATTTGGAACAATGCTATCTTTTTTGCACATGACCGAAAATAAAATTCGTTCTGCTGCACGGCCTTGGTGGGTTGGGATAACATGTTTAAACCCGAAAATATCTTTAACAGACTTTTCGAACCTTTGAAAACTTTGGCTCCCCGCATAAGATTCGTCTCCTCTCATGATGGCCGCCCATTGTTCAGAGCTCATAGCGCCTGTGCCGCTATCTGTTAATAAATCAATAAGTACGTCTTGCGCCTGAATTTTAAACAGATTGTAATTTGCTCGCTCTATAATACTTTTTCGGTCTTCTTTACTCGTTATTTTAATCGGTTCTATTGATTTAATAATAAAGGGTTCGATGATTGTACGAAAATTAGTTTCTTTTTTTAGCATTGTATTTTTTTCCTCAAAAAAAAGCCCTCATAAAAATATGGATATGAAGGCATTTTATTAAAATAGATAGTTGGGATTGAAAAGGTTATTCAACCATTTCGCTTCCACCAAGCATATCCGCCAAATTAAAAGCGCCATCAGCTTCCATTTTTTTAGCAGCAGTTGTGATTTCTTTACGTGCCCCATCGATATCACGTTTTGAAACCGCACCTTCAACAGACTCATACATAGCTTGTTTCTTTTGAGGTAGATTTTCAATAACGCGATCTACTTTTTCTTGGTCCACGCCCTTCAAGGCCAAAGCTAATGTATCTAATTCTACAGAATTCATTAAGTCTCTTATAATATTATCTGGGAAAATTTCGAAAATATCATCGAAGGCAAGGTGGTATTTTTTAATTTCTTTAAATAATTCAGGGTTCTCATTCTGAATGGCACTTAGATATTTTTCTTCTTCTTCTGGAGCCATTAATCCAATGATTTCTGCAATGTCTTTACCTCCGCCACGTGAAAAATCAACAGTTTTAGGCAAAAAATGAGATTTTTCTCGAAGTTTGTTGGCAACTTCTATAATGCCTTCAAGCGGTATATTATCTAAATTCCCTAAATCAAGCAGAACTTCTCCTTTATCCTCTGGCGCCATTTTATTGAGAATGCTAATGCGTTTTTCTGAGGGTAATTGCGCTAATAAGACCGCAACAACTCTTGTATTTTCTTTTGTGGCAAGACCGTTGATTTGTTCATCCGTGAGGCTTTCTAAAAAAGCGAAGGGCTCAATAGGGCCTTCTTCTTTTTCCTGAAAATCTTCACTTAAAAAACTAAAGTAAAATTCTTCCATCACTTGCTTTTTAACAGAAAAAGCTATTTGATCCAATTCTCTAATTGTTGACCTTATTTTTCGAATATCTGTCTTTGAAATATCTTGTACCAAATTCATGGCTAAGCTTTCGCCTAAAACCGAAAATAAGATTGCGACCTTTTGAAGGCCAGATAAGCGATTATATTCTGTAATCATTGGGAACCTCTATTTTTTCTTTTTCTTTTTATTCTTTTTCTTTTCATCTTCGCTTTCTTCTGGCGCAGGAACTTCCACAACAGGTTCTGGCGGTGCAGGTGCATCCATCCAATCCTTCACGATTTGAGTTGTTTTTCCTGGCTGTCCCACGCTCAAGGAGATAACAGACTTTCTGATATCATTCACCTCGCTTTGAAGAACGCTAGCGTCTTCTACTGGAGGGATCACCTGAGTTGGTGGTGGCACAGGTGCCGCTACAATCTCTACAGGTGCTGAGGGTTCTTCAGCTTTTTTTTTATTCTTTTTTTTTGGTCGTCTTCTTGGCGGTGGATACATCCAGGGCGGTACGGGAGGCTGTTTAGATTTACTGATCACAATGATAAGAATAACCAATAATATTAATGCCAGTCCACCAACAAGAGCCAATAATAAAGTTGTTGTATCTGGGCCTGAATTATCAGCTTGTTTTTGAAATTGATCTAATTCAGCTTCCATTGATTCAAACGCGGTAAGCTTTTCTTTAATCAAAGAATCTTTTGATGCTTTCTCTTTTTCTTTCATTAAAAGTTCTTCGGCTAGTTTTTCTAGCTTTTGGATTCGGGTTAATTGTTTAGCTTTAAGCTGAGAGTCTGTTTTTTGTTCTTGTAATAACCTATCAGATTGTTGTTGAATTTGTTCTTGTTCGCGGACTTTTTGTGCTACTTCTATTTTTTCTTTCAAGGTAGCTATTTCATCATTTAATGCTTTGACCTGAATTGAATCCTCTTTCAATATGGTTTCTTTTTGCGCCTCACGTGCTTTTTCCCTTGCATCTGTTTTAAATTGTTCAATTTCGCCCTGGAGAAGTTTTTCAACTGATGTAATTCTTGCTGCTTCTTCATCACGATACTGCTGTAATTCTTCTCGCCAGTTATTTTCCCGTTCTGAATTTTCAGCCGTACGTTTATTTTCTAAAAGTTCAATTTTTTCAGCAATGTTTTTTAGCAAAATTGTTTCAGCAGATCTCTGATCTCGTCTTTCTTTGAAACTGGCCGTCATTATGGTAAGCTTGTCTCCTCGCTTACGATCAAACTTTGCGGCAGCCATGGTTAATTGACGAATATTTTCAATTAACTCTGGGGCGGCTCCTTCCTGCAAAATTAAACTGATTTCTATTTGCTTAATTTCTGCTCGGCTTGGACTTCTTCGCGATTTAACAACATCGTATCGATCTTGGGCTGAATCTACTTTTTGTCCCTCTTGTTCGATCACGATAATTTCTTCAACTGATTCTTTTGAATCTGAAGATGAATTGTCTCCATCAGTCATTTCAATTTCAAAGCCAGGAATGGGGAGCCCAACTGAATATTTTTCATTTTTGGTCTTTTGTTGTTCTGTTCTTTGAAGTGTTGCGTGTGTGTTGTATTCAGACGACGAACTTGAGACCGCGGGTTTATCTCTCGGCGATAAAAGGGTTACTTGCTCGTTAACTTCATCACTAATTTCTAATTCAACATCAACGTTAATCACATATTTATACTCATCTACAATTTTAGATAAGGCAGACTCAATTCTTGATCTGATATTGTTTTCTATCATCAGTTTTTGAGCAATATAGCTATCTTGTCCGATTGATATTCCTAGAAAAAGGACTATACTTAAAATAATGTATTTTATTTTATTTCTTTTGTTCATTTTATAACTCCTTGTAACCTTCTTTTTATTCTTCAACAAAATCTACTTTATGATGCGCGGGCTTAATAAATGTAATTTCAATCCGCCTATTTTTTCCTTTTAAATCAGTATTGGCATTAAGTTCGGATAAATATCCTTCTGTCAGTTCTTTAAACTGATCTTTACCTCTCGGAACATATTGTGCATATCCGGCTGCGATTAATCTTCGAGGATCAACATTTTTAGCGCCTAGCTCTGAAGTGATATGCCTAATCACTGCCGCTCCCCTAGAAGCAGATAATTCCCAGTTGCTCGGAAACTTTTTACGAATCTTTGGAGGCAATTTTTCATTATCTGAGTGACCCGCAACCTCTATCTGAAAAATACTATTATTTATTTTGGGTGCTATTTCATCTTTTAATAATAATTTTAATCCTGTTTTTAACTTCGCTGATCCAGATTTAAAAGAAAAGTCACCACTCACATTTAACGTAACACCTTTTGGCCCTGTGGTTACATCAATGGGCGGATCTCCTTTGATTCCTTTTTCCTCCATCTGCTCTTTCATTTTTTCTACCATTTCATCCAGTGATTTTTTAACATCCACAAGATTATCCATTGGTTTTTCAAATTCGCCTTCAAGTTCTGCGGCATTATCCTTTTTTATTTTACTGCCTAGTGATTTTCCGGTGGAATTCGCCATTTCTAATAATTTTACTGGATCAATTGTAGAGATTGCTGCCAGCAAAACAAAAAACGCAAATAACAAAGTCATCATATCTGCAAAAGTACCATACCAACCGGGTAAGCCCTCAGTGACGGAATCGGCGCCTTTTGCAAAACCTGCTTTCCAGGCTTTTTTTTCTGATGCGGACTTTGCCATTTAATTTATCCCTCTTGTTTCCATTCTTTAGGTGGAATAAAAGAATTGAGTTTTTCCCGAACAATAAGTGGATGCTTCTTCTGATGAAGCAAACGTGTCGCTTCAACGAGAAGCGCTTGAGCTGTTGTTGAAGCATTCATCTTTTGACTTAACTTCGCAGACATAGGTAAAAAGAATAGGTTTGCAAAAACGGCACCGTAAAAAGTTGTAATCAAGGCTGCTGACATACCCGGCCCAAGCGAATCTGCGCCCCCATCACCACCAAAACCTGATAACATAATAACAAGACCTATAAGTGTTCCGATCATTCCCCAAGCGGGAGACATATCTCCCATAGATTTAAACATTTCGGATTGAATTTTTTCTCTTTGCTCTCTATACTCAATGCGCGTTTCAAGAATATCTGTTAATTCGTCGAGAGAATAGCCATCCACGACCATTTGGCATCCATCTTTAAAAAAATAATTTTGAATGGAATCAAGATTTTTTTCTATATCTGCTGCCCCTTTTCTTCCTATATCTGCCATCTTTACAGCATCGTCTACAAGATTTCCTAATGGTTTGCCATCACCTTTCATCACAGCGCTAATTGCGGCGCCAAGACCTAAAACATCCTTGAGAGGGAAGGCAACTGCAAGGGATGCAATCATTCCTCCAAATACAATCGCAAAACTAGACCCCGAGATAAATCCTCCCATACCGGCTCCGCCAGCAGCAGCAGCGGCAAGCCAAATCCCACCAACAATAGAGCTAATGCCCAAAACTAAACCTACAAGTATGGCTAAATCCATAAATTATTCCTCCTCAAAAATACTGGTTGATTTCAATCTATCTTCGTGAAGCGCTTTCAATATATTTCTAACATCATCATATTCGGGGTCTAAGCGTAAAGCTAAATTCCAATTAATCGTCGCGCGTTGAACGTCTCCTAATTTATAATAGATTGATCCCCTTCGCGCATAAGCCAGCGCCATGTTGGGGTTTAATTCTAAAGCCAGGTCAACTTCCTTCAGTGCTTCTCTATAATCTCCTGCATAAAAATATCTTAAGGATTTTGATAAATGTCGCATGGCTTCATTCATATTATTTTCAGCTACATTTTGTTTTAATGTAATGGCTTTTAATGAATCATTTAAAAATAGTTTTTTCTGCTCTACGGAAGCCAAGCGAATCATCATATTTCTCATTTCATTATTCATGAGGGACATGGAATCTCTAAGCGTGGAAACGGCCAAATCGGCCAAAGAAAGGGTAGAGTCGAGATGCATTGGAACAGTAAAGTCGTTACTGGAATTATAGCCAGGTAGCAATCCACCTGAAGGCCCTTGCGCAGAAATACTTGCTTTATCTTTTCGGGGCACAACCATATCAAATCCAACGGTAAATCCTGGGTGTCCGGGCCAATATCGCACTGCCCATTCCGGTAATTTATCTAAGTGGGTGAATCCAAGGTTTAGGCGGTAATCCGAGGTAAGGGGGATGCGGAGTCCCACATTGACGCCCGTACCATCAAATTCACCCACTATATCTAATCCACCCCATTTTTCCAAATAGGGTGTTTTGAATAAAAAGCCTAAAAACACGCCAGACTTTGTTGCTTTTAGCGAATCTATAACTTCAATGGTATCTGAAGGTGCAATGCCACCTGTTCCAAATCCCATATATGTATTAAACTTATATTCTCCAAGATTTTTTTCACTACCCAATACTGCAAATGCAGATAATAATTGCGTATTAATACTTAATAATTCTGTAGAACTCGGATCGGTTGTGAAAACAACATCTTGTAATCCAACTGAAATAGAAATATCATTATAGGTATAAACTTTTTTCTGAAAATGAAATCCAAACTCGATGGGTGGCGTTAATAATGATTCGCCTAATAATCCAAGAGAGGTTGTATCTCCACCTTGCACTGAAGAAAAACCAAAAGAAAATCCTCGCTTGAGCTCCATATCAAAATAAACACCTTTCGCGGTATTCATCGGATTAAAATTGTGAAATTCTGTCCCAAACCCAGCTCGGAACAGGTAGGGAGATTGGTTTGTGCTTGTCATGGGAACGCGCATCATCAAACCTGGGCGCGTGCCGACAACGCGTGTAGCGCTCATCCCTATACTGCAAAAAAGAATAAAAGCGAAAGAGGTTAAGATTGTGTTTTTCATTGTTGTTTTGATTTAGATTTATTGAGTTCGAGTGTGGCAAGCGTTACATATTCGCTTTTTGGATATTTGTGGATTAATAAAGAAAAGGTATCTTTTGCTAAATCTGTCTTTCCTGTTTTTTGATAAATTAATCCTTTTTGCGCAAGCGCGTCATCTTTTTGTTTGGACGATTTGTCCTCTAATAAAAGATCTAGGACTATTAAAGCATTGGCGTAATCACCAATTTGCTGGTGGGCATCCCCCATCCAATAAAGAACATTGCTTCTCGTCTTAGGTTTGGCTCGAGAAAGCGTTAGGGCAGAAAAATGTTCTAAGCATTTTTTGTAGTCTTCCTTTTGATAAGCAATCGCACCTTTAGTATATATTTTTTGGTTAAAGTCATTTTGGTGTTCTTGATTTTGTGCTTCACCGTTAATGGTTGACACGTTCAAAGCTTTAGGCTGTTTGAAATTGACAAGTTCTGTGCGAAGAGTTGTGTTTTCTTTTTCGAGCCGTTCTATTTCTAGCCTCAGCTCGCTTTCTAGTTCTTTCATATGATTGTTTAGTCGATCTAAAGACGCGAGCGCTTCTTTTGAAGCTGTTGTATAAATCGCACCACTTTGAATCTTTTTAATTCTAATAACCGCATCCTCAACAGGTGCCTTTACAAGGTGGGAATAGGTTTCATTTCCAGTCCTGGGTTCTATGACAATTCCTAAATCTAAAAAGAAAATATCCGCCGTTACGGATTGTTGTTGTCCCTTTACCTGAGGTAAAAACAACAACATCGAAATAATTAATGATTTTAACATTGGTTTATATTTACTGGTACTCTTCCCAATCAACAACCGTAGAATAACCTATAAAAGTGCCAAACTCTGAAGACACATATAATTCAAAACTCCCCACTGCCCCAGGCAATAGACTTGCATCTGAGACAATTCCACTTTCAAACGTATTGTAAGATCCTTTGATAAAGGTTGTGAGCGTTTTGGTGCCTCCACTCCAATTTTTTCTAAACACAAAATCGATTTTTGTGAAATCTGCACGACGACCGCCAATGTTTTTTAATTCACCTGTAAAAATAATATTTCCATGACTATCTTTTTTCTCCGTAATGTTTCCGACCAAAACGCAGTTTGCTGAAAATTGTTTTTCATAGTTTCGAGAACTTGTGTTGGTAGAAGTATATCGCGGTTCTGCCAATTTTGGCATGGGAGGTGGGGTATAAGAATCCCGAATTTGTTCAGGAATATATGCCTGAGTATCCTCCGTAATTACATTGTCTATAATGCGAATAATTTGATCTCGTGCAATAATTAGATATCCAACCAATGTTTCAACTTTTAGCGATTTGTCATCCTGGTAAATAATTTTCCCAAAAACTGTGCTACCATTTTTTAATATAATTTCTTTGGAATAAATGGTCAGTGGGTTAATCCACATTTTACTCAAAGCTTTTAAATCGTCTAGTTCTTGACTTATATATTTGAATTCAGCCGTAAGTTTTTTAATCTCAAAATTTAATTCATTAATTACAAAACTTTCGTCAGATCCGCCTAGCGCCGAAGGAGATTTAACCGCTTCTGGTGCGGTGCTAATATCTGGTAGCCTGGTGCTTTTTTGAGAGGAGAAGAGCTTTGCTTGGGACGTAGCTTGAAGTGTAATGTCTATTTCTTTTTTCTTGTCTCCATCTGCTATTATAACCGAAATTTGTCCAGCTCCTTTTTCATCATGAGATGCTTTGAGCGTATATTCGCCTGGCTCCAGTTTTGTGAATTTATATTTTCCGTTGCCGCCTGTTTTATCCGTATCAAGCTCGCTCCCGCTCCCATCTAAAAGTTGAACAGTGGCTTTTTTTACTTTTTCGCCATCAGTATCTGTGACTTTACCAAAAAGTTTAATCCCTTTAGAGAACGCAAAAGTACTTACAACAAAAAAAATGCAGATAGCGAACAAAATTCGTCTATTAAAACTAAAATTTAATTTCATTATTTTTACCTCGGATTTGTAATATCTTTAATGACTCCCCCACTAAAGACGTATGGATTTTAACCCGAAATACAAATGGTGTCAAGCACCAATTGTAATAGCAAAATGTCTCAAAATTGCGTGTATCAACAAAAATACTTTATTTCCAAAAATCTTCTAATGTCTTTTTTCTCGCGGATTGATTTTCAATGGCTTGTGTTGTTTTAATCAGAAGATGTGGAGGTAGGTCTTTAGAAATTGCCTTTTGGTATGCTTCTAAAATTAAATCAAAATCTGTATCGCCAATCTTCTGGTATGCTTGCCCTGTCCAATAGTGATGCTCCCCCTTCTTGGCTTGGATCCAAGCGCATTTTCCAAAAATTTCAATGGCATCCCAAATTTTATTCTTCTTTCCTGTTGCCATTAATAAGCGGCCTTGTACAATAAACTGATAATATTTTGCTGTAGTATCTTTTGGAAGAAGAGAAAGAGATGCTTGAAAGTGTTTTTTCGCGCTTGTTAAATTATCGGAGTATAGCGCTTCACGTCCCAGCTTGTTGTGCGCTTTTGTTATCGCCTGTATTAAACCCTGGTTTGCGTTTCCTCTCGCCAAAAGCGAATCTTGCATGCCAATCAATTTTTCAGGTTCATTGATAGCCATTGATTGATAGTTTGCTCCTGTGCAAGATATCATTATCAATAACGGTCCTAATAGACATAATTTAGTTGACATTTTACCCCTCAAATCGAAAAAGATCCTTGTGCTGTCTGAACTCAGAATAAACAGACTCCATAGACTCCGCTACAAAATACCTATCTTGTATGGTGCTATAGTCAAAACGCGTCATTGCGATTTCTTGTATATCAAAAGGTTTAAACTCGGAATGTTTTGATTCGCCCTTTGCGCAAGCTATAAGACTTTTTGTTTCGTCCAAACTGGAAATAATACCTGCTCCATATATTTCGTAATCAATATCATTGGCCGTGCGACGAAATCTATCTGTTTTTCCTGTGTTTTTAACAACACCAAATTCATAAGTCCACCAAGCAAAGTTTTGCAATCTTTTTAAATTATGAGCCACAAGGTCTAAACCCAATCCTCGTTCATCCTTAATAATTTCATTTCCTAAAACGCCCATTTCCACAAGAAAATCTGCATAGTGCTTATTCATCAAAAACGGTACATGTGCTTGAACGTCATGAAAAATATCTGGTTCGGGTGTATATCCTTCATCGTTTTGAATCTCTGTTCCTGAGTATTTTTCGTCAAAACGTGGCGAATGGCGAATAATATCTGTAACGGGAAACTCTCGGTTTTTGTTCAATTCAAAAAATAATTCTTCATCCACAAATCCTGCGACGGGAACTAATTTCCATCCTGTGGAATTTTCAATAAGCGGTGAAATGGCCTCAAACTCTGGAAACATATTGTTGGGAATCGGAAGTGTTCTAAGGCCTAAAAGATATTCTTTTGAAGCATATTGGTCTAATAAAAATTCTAAATTTTGAAATAATTCTGCCCATATTTTATTTTCAAAATTAGTAATGTCATCAAATTTTTGTGGTTTTAGATAAGCATCATCTTTTCCAAAAATCTGAATTCCACCAACAGCGTTGGGAATAATGTTTTTAAAAAGATGATCATATTTTGTTGATTCAGCAACCATTTTTTTCCTCAATTTATCTTCATTAATTTAATAAGGTTATTAGGTAAAACCCTACCAAAGCCAAATATATATAACGGCACGATTTTTTCGACCATAATCTATATCATAAGGTTGATTGCATTCTGATCGCATATCTACCGCGTCCGCATTAAACATATCAAAATTTTCCCCATAAACCACAGCCTTAAACCTGCCCTCTTGTTCTTGACACCATTCTTTTACAGCTTCTCGAAGTTGCCCTGTGCCATGTCCTGTAATAATTTTTATCGCTTTGGTTTCATGGTGAAAAGAGGCTTCACTCACAGCTGTCTCAAGGATAGTCATGGCGTGAAATAAATTATTTGTTGTGTGGCCAATATCTACAATTTTCATTTTTTTATTCATAATGAGAGGCTAATATTATTTTGTTTATTGCGATTACTTATTGTGTATTTTTCAGCCAGAAATTAAGGAATTATATGATGGAAAAAATCAAATTAGGACAAACAGGAATTTTGGTTCCAACTGTCAGTTTAGGAACATGGTCTTTTGGGGGAAACAGCTCCAGTTCGCCTATGGCTGTGGGTTGGGCTGGACAGGATGATAAGAATTCCCAACTGGCTTTACGAAAAGCATACGAATGTGGCATTACTCACTGGGATACAGCAGATGTGTATGGAGATGGACAATCTGAGGCGGTCATTGGTTCTATATGGAAAGACATCCCAAGAGAAGCAATTTTTCTCGCCACAAAAGTTGGGTGGAATAAAGGTGCATATCCTATGTTTTATCATCCCGAACAAATGAAAAAAAATATGGAGCGTTCCTTAAAAAATCTAAAAACGGATTGTGTGGATTTGATGTATCTCCATCATTGTAATTTTGGGAAATCAGACGAAATGTTTGATGATGCGTTAGATATTGTCCGCCGATTTCAAGAAGAAGGAAAAACAAAATTTATCGGACTCTCAGATTGGTATTTACCCAAAATGATGAAATATATCGAGCGCGTAAATCCTGATGTGGTTCAACCTTATCGAAATGTGATGGATGATTCGTATGCTTCAAGTGGCCTAAAAGATTGGATAGATAAAAATAAGGCTGGCGTTTGTTTTTTCTCTCCCCTTAAACACGGTCTTTTAACGGGGAAATACACAGAAACACCCCAATTTGAAAAAAGCGATTTTCGTTCTACTGTTCAAGATTTTCAAAATCCAGATATCATTGAAAAAATGCAAAATAATAAAAATTTACTTACAGAGCGATTTCCTCAAAATGAAAATCCCGTTATGCATGGGTTGGTAAATGCTTTGCTTACAGATGCGCCAACAGGATGCGTTTTGCTTGGACAAAGAAATGAAATGCAAGTTCAGGTGGCCTCTAAGCTTGGAAAGGCTTTGTCGAAAGAAGAAGCAAATTGGGTGAAAGCCTTATATAAGAATGGCTAAGATGCTGTTTGATTTTCTTTGACCGCCTTCTCTGCCATCATAATAAATCGTGTTGCATTCGGCAAATTTGAACTTCGATCAATAAAAAAAGATTTTGTCTGGCCGGCTTTGTCCTGGTAAATAATCTCTCGGCTTAATTTTTGTTCTCCAAAGATTGGCAAAAAACTTAACCATTTGCTTCTTACGTTTACTGCAAGCAAATCTTTAAAAGCAATTTTCCTGTTTTTCGTCAACCAACTTCGCAATTCGAACGATTTTTTTCTTACGACAATGGATTTGTTGCTCTCAATTAAGAAAAGTCGCAACAAAGGTAAAAGTATTAAAACAATAATGAACGCATATAAATTGGGTTTAAAGTAGTTATTTTCTATTAAACCTATTTTTGACAATATGATTTCACAAGTGAGGGACAAATAAATCATGCCAAGGAAAAATGAGCTCATTTGATTCAATAATGAGTGGCCAACTTTGAAGTGAAAAGCATTGTGTGATTTTTGATCTATCGGGTTTGAAGTAAAATAATAATTGAAGAAAAGAGACAGCCACGCTCCAACGAATAAAGCATAAAACAGTGAATTAATCATGCTTGCGTTCATCGGATTTGGATCTGCTTTATCAAATACAAATCTGAAGACCGTCATAAAAATCCCAAAAAATAAGGCAGTTCTTAGAAAGGAAAAAAATTGTGTTTCGTTTTCGGCTGTTGCAAAAGAGAGTGGGTGTTCCATTGACCTAATTGCTTTTTCGGTCGCTTCTTTTTCGTCCATGCCTTCTCGAATTAAATAATCAACTTTATCCAAAATGTGTGCTTTTATTTCCAAAATTTTTG
>JABHGY010000033.1 GCA_018671775.1 Fidelibacterota bacterium | reverse complement strand
TCTTACATTGCTTCTCTAAATTCTATTCGCCAAGGCGTAAAAGATATATTTTCAAAATATACTGATTCGGATACAGGCGGGATGTTAACCGCCCTAATTTTAGGTGAAAAATCTTTTGTTGATGAGGGTTTACGAGAATCATTTGTAAAAACAGGCGTTATTCATGTTTTAGCTGTCTCAGGTTTACATGTGGGCTATGTTTTATTGGTTTTATCATTACTCACATCTATTCTACGAATTCCATGGGGATGGGATCGATTTTTCATTATTTTAGGTTTGATATTATTTTGCCTACTTACCGGAATGAAACCGAGCGTCATTCGTGCTTCACTGATGGCGAGTTTATTTTTGCTTTCCCCTGTGATGAATCGAACATCAAGTAATTGGAATATCATTGGCACTTCCGCTATTTTGATATTGATTTTTAATCCACTATCTTTTTTGGATTTGGGTTTTTTGCTCAGTTTTTTCGCCGTGATTTCTATTATCTATTTTTACGGCTATTTTGAAACACATTTACCAGACTGGATTAATCCTTCAAAAATAAATAATTCAATCCTAAAATTTACGATTGGGTTATTTTTTGTTTCCATTGCCGCACAAATTGGCACACTGCCCATCACGGCATATACGTTTGGACAAGCGCCATTAATTTCATCCATCGCGAATGTATTTATTGTCCCATTGATAGGATTATTGGTGGCATTAGGTTTTGCCATTATTGGCTTTTCTTGGATGCCATTTTTGCCGGAATATTTAGGCGAAAGTGCTTGGGCGCTTCAATGGATTATTAAAAATATTGCAGATATTTTTGCTTCTTTTCCTTACGCTACACTTCAATTAAGCTCGATTGGCTTGATAGAAATTTTTATTTATATTTTTACAACGACCTCATTGATATTATTAATTAACGTCGCCCAACGGAAAATGGCGATTTTCACCCTATTAATTTCTATAAATCTCATAATTTGGCCCACAGTATTAAAAGACAAAAATATCACGGATATACTATTTTTAGACGTGGGGCAGGGCGATGCGACTCTGATTCGATTTCCCAATGGAACAACAATGCTCGTTGATGCGGGATTTCGATCTTTGCGAGAAGACATGGGCGAACGAGTTGTGGTTCCCGTTTTAAATCATCTTGGTATAGATAAAATTGATTGGCTTGTCATGAGTCATCCACATTCAGATCATATTGGTGGCGTAAGTGCTGTGGTTGAAGCAGTTAGGGTCGATACCGTATGGGATACTTACATTGATTATAAATCAGGGACCTATCAATATTTGCTAAAATTATTTAATGAAAAAAATATCATTAGAGAAATTCCGATTAGAGGAAACATCAAACCACTTACAGAAAATTCGAGTGCATATTTTTACACGCCTGATTCTATCTATGTCCACTCTCAGCATAATGTAAATAACGCCAGTATCGTTTTTACCCTAAAAATTGGGGCGAATTCTGTGCTGTTCACAGGAGACTTAGAAGAAGAAGGGGATCATGTTTTATCTGGATTTAAATCATTTTTAAAATCAGATATTCTAAAAGTAGCACATCACGGGAGTATCACCAGTTCCACAGAACATTTTTTAAAGGAAGTTCATCCAGATTATGCGATTGTTTCTGTCGGAGAAGGGAATAAATTTAGACATCCTTCTTCGATTGTTATGGATCGTTTCAGGAAGTTGGATATTAAAATAAAACGAACAGATTACTTAGGTGCAGTTTGGTTTAAAACAAATGGAACAGAAATTTGGGAACATCAATGGAAATAATTGCAGGCGTAGATGAGGCAGGTCGTGGGCCATTAGCTGGACCTGTCGTAGCATCTGCTGTTATCTTACCTAAAGATCATACGATAGAAGGGTTGCGTGATTCTAAAAAATTATCCCCCAAAAAACGTGAGTCTCTTTTTGAAATAATAGAAGAAAATGCAATCTCTATAGGTATCGGTATTGTTGATGTTACTACGATAGATTCAATTAATATATTACAGGCAACCTACCAGGCAATGCAAATCGCTTTGGGGCAATTAAAACCGAAACCAGATAAAGCATTGATTGATGGATATGGCCTTCCCAGTCAAGTGGTTCCTAACGAAGGAATTATCGGTGGAGATGATTTAGTTGATGAAATAAAAGCTGCAAGCATAATCGCCAAAGTCACTCGTGATAGATTGATGTGTAATTATGGTATCATTTTCCCTGAATATGGTTTTGAAAAACACAAAGCCTATGGAACAAAACAACATTTAGAGGCATTGGCTTTACATAAAGCAAGTCCGATACATCGAAAATCCTTTTCGCCTGTTAAAAAAAATATGCCTACATTTCAATGGTTGGAAAAAAATAAAAAAGTGGGCTGGCTTGGCGAAAAAATGGCAGCACTATATCTTATGAAAAATGACTTTGAAATATTAAAAATGAATGAAAATTGTCCACCATATGGTGAAATTGATATCATTGCTAACAAAAAGGGATGTTTGCATTTTGTTGAGGTTAAAACTGGTTTAAAAGTTAAAGAAAATCATCTCTTGGAAAAGTTTACGCATCAAAAATTATCTCGTCTTTACGCATCTATTCAAGACTATCAAATGAAAAATGATATTAAAGGTGAAGTTCAGTTAGATGCGGTCACAGTAAAATTGCAAAAGGGCGGACCAAATATTCAATATTTTCCCGCCATTACATTAGATTGATTCCCTATATTCCCACCCAATATTATGTCTAATAAACAAAAAATAATTAACGAAGTCAAAGCCATTGGCATTATTGTCACGGTTGCTTTGCTAATCAAGGTAACAGTCTTGGAAGCCTATATTGTTCCAACGGGGAGTATGGAAAATACCATCATGACAGGAGATTTCCTCATTGGTTCACGATTCGTTTATGGCATGCGAACCCCAGATTGGATTGGCATTCCCTACACGGATAAAGGCTTCTTTATTCCTTATATTAAATTCCCCGCTTTTAAAACGCCTAAAAAGGGAGATGTGCTCATTTTTAAGTATCCACGGGACAAATATGTGAAATATGTTAAACGTTGCGTAGCTGGCCCTGGTGATACATTATTCGTTGATGCAAAAAAAGTATTTATTAATGGGGAAGAGGTGC
>JABHGY010000159.1 GCA_018671775.1 Fidelibacterota bacterium | reverse complement strand
TCAGGCGTGGCAAGATTCATATCACCCAAATGAAAAGGATAAACACGATTTCCCTTATCCTCCCATGATTTTGCTAAAAGCGAAACAGCAAAAGCAGTTTCCGTTCCTAAATTATTTAATCGATTTGCATAGTTCATTTTTACCCCATTTTGGCTAATGCTTTTTTAATAATTTTTGCTAAGTCGCCTTTCACATCTCCATCTTTTTCCATCTGGCGTAACACTTGATTAGCCATTTGCAATTTGTATCCCAGCGATACCATGGCTTGCGCTGCATCACGCATCAATTTGGAACCGACTTCATCCGTTTCTTCAAATCCTAAGGAATTAGTATCCATTTTTATAAATTTCTCTTTCAACTCAATAATCATCCGTTTAGCTGTCTTGGGTCCAATACCTGAAATCGCTGTCAATGCGGATACATCGCCGGAGACAATTTTATTTTTCAACGATTCTGTATTAATGCCCGATAAAATCGTAATGGCTAATTTGGGCCCAATCCCTGAAATTCCAATGAGAAGTAGAAAAGACTTTCGCTCATCGATTGACGCAAAACCATATAAATCTAACATATCTTCTCTAACATGAAGATAAGTAGAGAATTGCGCTTTTTCTCCTTCTTTTGGGAGATCCTGAATGGTGTTTGCAGTGCAGATACATTTGAGTCCAATACCACCTACATTAACCACAACAAAATCTGGTGTTTTCTTTTGAATTATCCCTGTGATAGTTTCAATCATAAATCCTCGAATTTGGCTTGATTATAGTATGTTAATGCAATCGCAATTGCATCAGAAATATCTAAAGATTCTGGCGCTTCTTTCAATTTAAGAATTTGTGTGACCATAAATTGAACTTGCTCTTTACTTGCAGCGCCATTGCCTACAACCGATTGCTTCACTTTTCGTGGCGCATATTGACGCACATTAATATCCGCATTGACGGCCGCCAAAATCAGAGCGCCTCTTGCTTGTCCTAAGGTCAAAGCTGATTTCACATTTTTGCTATAGAATGAATCTTCAATCGCCATAATGCTTGGTTTATATTCGTGGATTAATTTTTGCACTTCTGAATATAGATATTTTAATCTAAGCTCAATGGAATCTTTGGCCGGTGGTTTGATGGTCCCATAAGAATGAAGACGGGTTTTCCCGCCCTTACCATCCAAAATACCGAAACCGGTAGTTCCGATACCTGGATCGATGCCAATCACCCGAACTACGCTCATGCTTCTGGAATATCTCCTTCATCAATATCAAAATTTGAATAGACATGATTAATGTCGTCATTATCCTCTAAAGCTTCCATTAAATTGAGCAAAGTAGGCACATCTTTAGCTTCTACTTTTTGAAGATTTTTTGGAATTAAATCTAATTCGGCACTTTTTATTTCATAGCCTTTTGATTCTAATTGATCCCTTACATCCATCAATTTTTCAGCTTCAGTTGAAACAGTATAAAAATCGTCATCAGCTTCAAAATCTTCAGCTCCTGCTTCTAAAGATGCTTCAAAAACGGATTCTTCCTCTCCAGCAGAAGCATCCAGCACAATTTGCCCTTTGCGATCAAACATCCATGACACGGAACCATTTTCTCCTAGATTTCCGTTATTCTTGCTCATGAGATGACGGATTTCTGCCACAGTACGATTTTTATTATCTGTAATAACTTCCATCATTATCGCCACACCGCTAGGACCGTATCCTTCGTAAGTTGCTTCTTCATAATTTACACCAGGAAGCTCGCCCGTTCCTTTTTGAATCGCCCGTTTGATATTATCAACAGGCAAATTATTTGCCCGACCTCTCGCCACGGCTTTTCGCAATCTTGGGTTAGAGTCTGCGTCACCTCCGCCCATTCGAGCTGCAACGGTTATTTCCTTAATAATTTTTGTAAATATCTTTCCCCGCTTTGCATCTTGTGCCCCTTTACGGTGTTTGATATTTGCCCATTTACTATGTCCTGCCATAAAATTCCTTATAATTTTATTCCTGAAATTACATCATAAAAGCATATCCTTAAACAAGCGTTTCCCTTAATTTTAGGAGAAGCAATCATGGCTCTGATTAAACAAACACTTCTTTTTATTTTTTGCTTGGGATTCAGTCAAGCACTTTTTGCTCGTGTTGAAGTCCAATCTGTGCAATTTAAAACCCTTGAAAATGGATTGATTCTCAATATTTATTTAGACAAAGATTTGCCACAAGAAAATGTAACAGGATGGGTGGCAAAAAATGGCTGGTTTTATCTCACTTTATATGATGTGGAGCTAGATTCAGCAAAACTTGTCCAAACATCTTTTACCTACCCTATTCTTGATTTTCAAGCTTTAGATCTTTCTGAATCTTCTCAAATAGGAATAAAGCTGGCAAAAGATATTTCAGAATTTGAATTTTATCTATCTTCGGCTCCATCAAAATTAATCGTAAATTTGAGATACCCTATTGAAGATGTTGAACTCCTGGCGAGCCTTAAACCCAAAGAAAAAGATGGTAATTCATCCGCTCTCCAACCTGAGTCAATATCGATATGGAAAAGGGTTAGAACGCTTGGATATTTTTTAGGATCCAGCGTCACCATTACGGGTATTCTTCAACATAAAAGCGACCCGAATTCTTCAGATAAAGAAATCAAATTGGGGATAGTTATTTTACTCACTACGCGCCTTTTAGATTGGATTATTCCAGAAAAATAATGTCTGAACACCTTTTTTATTACGCACTATTTTATGCCTTTGGACTCATTTTAATGGGATTTTATTATCGCTTTAAATGGCGAAAAAAACAAAAAGATTTAGATTGAAAATATATTTATTTACCTTTATCTTTTTTTTATCGCCGCTTCTTGCCGAAAAAAGTTTGGTGGAAATTTCAGCAGATATGATTTTGGGAAATCAAATTGTGAAAAATGTGCCAACAGATGGAACGCCGCATATTTTGAATATCTTGCGAAATGGAAATGATTTATCTAAATCTCATAAAAATGATTTAAGAGAATTAGGATTTCGCTTTGAGAAAAATAGCGTCTCTCATCTCAGAAATCAACGCTTAAGTCTTTCCCATGAAACGGAGCATTTTCTCCTTCATTATGAAATTAGCGGTTCGGATGCAGTGGACACAGAAGATTTGGATGCTGATGGTATCCCTGATTATGTAAATCAAGTTGCAGACGTTTTTACTTTTGTGAGAACCAGTCTTGTGGACTCTATGACTTATGACCCACCGCCAACGGACGGAATGGAAGGCGGTTCAGATAAATATGATATTTACATTTCAAATCTTCCTTCTCAGTATTACGGATTGGCTTATACCACCAGTGGTGCCACTGATGATAATGCGTGCGCTTCCTATATTGAAATCCGAAATAATTACGATGCCTCTTGGTTTCAGGATAATACGGAATTAGATAATATCAAGGTTACGGCCGCCCATGAGTTTTATCACGCGATTCAATTTGGCTATGACTGTTCTGAGGAAATTTGGCTTATGGAATCCACAGCGGTTTGGGCCGAAGACCAAATTTACGATGAGATTAATGATTGTTATCGCTACATGAATTCTTGGTTTAATAGCCCTCATAAATCGCTCAATGACGCTTCTAATTGGTACGGATCATTCATTTTTTTTCAATATATCAGTGAACATTTGGGCGGAGCAGAAACCATTCATGAAATGTGGAATCTTGCCAAATCTTATGGAATTCAATCATCACCCAACGATATTGCTACGATTAATGATGCTTTGTTATTACAAAACTCATCATTCGAAAGTGCCTTGGTTTCCATGAGTATTGCGAACCGACTCATGACCTCAAACCCATCTGCTGGTATTTATACGTACGAAGAAGCAAATGATTATCCCATAAACTCCGTTCCGAATTCTGGAACATACCTATTTTCTGGGGAGATGGTGATTGAGCGTTTACCGAGCGTGCAGGATTTTTCTAGTCGATATTTTGACATCCAAACCACTGAGCCTTTAATCGTTTCTCATTCGGGCAACACAAACGAAGTAGAAATGAACATCATTTTATCTCTAAACAATGGTGATGTGGTCGTTCGAAAAGGTCCTTCCGTTAATATCGATCCAGAAATTGGAATTGATTGGATTTCTGCCGTGGTCACAGCCACCAGTAGCGCCTCTTCTTCTTACGTTTTTGATTTGAAATTATCCCAAGGTTATTCAGAAGATTTCTCTGCCACACTTATTTATCCAAATCCATTTACACCTTCAGCTAAAAATGCTTATGCGACCATAGATTTATTGATAACAGAAGCACAACGAATTCAAATTGAAATTTATGATTTATTAGGACGAAAAATTCAAAGCTGGGAAAAGCGCTTTTCTGAACCACAAACGGAACAATATATCTGGACAGGAAAAAATGCAAAGGGGAATAAAGTTTCTTCTGGGATTTACTTTGTAAGGATTACTGGCAAAGAAAAGATCATCCTTCAAAAAGTAACGGTTTTACGTTAGGTGAATGATTTTATTTCACTTTAAATAGACTATTTTCTTACTCCCAGACCAAGTATCTGTCTGGACAGAAACCACATAAACGCCACTGGGGCACGCCTGTCCATGTCTATCTTTTGGAATCCAAGAGACTAATCCTGTTTCTATTTCTGCTTGACTTAAATTAAATTCATCAATCAATGCTCCTCTAATCGAGAAAATACGAACTGTTGTTTCTTGTAAAGTTGCCAAATGAAATGGTATGCTTACTTTTCCGTTAAACGGATTTGGATAGGGCGAAAATAGCTGTGGAGTAGATGGCAATGGAACGTTCGTTCCATCTGAAATAATATCGATAAAATCGGGGTAATGACTTTTTCCATTGCGTTGGAGTAAAACCATTTCTCCTTTTTGGATGCCGATCCAATCGAGCGTGGAAGCTAATCCTTCCGATGGCACTTGACTCATGGCAACAAAATGCTCCGATGATTCGGCGATGGTAATCCGATTGTCACCACCAAAAATATAAATATCATGTCCGTCAGAAAAAATGATATTAATCTGGCTTTCTAAAACGCCAGCGTGAATTATGGCTTTAAGACCGGACTGAAGTCCAAGCATAATTTCGCCATATTCATCAATTTTTTGCATCAGATACAATAAGATAAGTTCTGAATCAACCACACTAGCCCAACCGGTCGATTTCCAGTAACCTGCACCAAAAGTTTGAGGCGGATGAGCATTAATCCAAGATTCATCCATGCCATTATTTGTCATCAAATTATATAATAGAGACTTATCAACGGTTCCATTGTGACTCAAAGTATAAGATATTTCATCATCATGAAATATCCAAGGATGAGGATTAGAAATATTCACAGAACCGGAGCTGGCGGCACGGATATGCCCCAATCCCATAAATCCATTTCCTCCGTCCATAAGAGAGTCTGCTGTGGACCAATATAGATTTGATTCTTCAATTGCAGCATTTCCAGATCGAACCAGTGGTTCCAAAAGGTTATTCGTATTTTCATCTACTCGCATGAGGGTCCACCCATTAGGATAATAGGCAGATAGTTGAAACAAGGAATTTAATTCACTATAGATTGTGAGGCGTTCTGTAGTGGACATAGTAGCAAAAGTGAATTGGGATTTTCCCAATACTGCCCATAATCGACACGCCAAAATGGGCTGAATGAGTAAAGCTAAGAGAAGGACTTTTTGAAAGATTTTCGCCATCCCTAAATTTAGATAGAAATAGAAATCAATTCAAACGAGTGATTTTTGTTTCGCTTTAGTAAATCATGTTTGTCAAAAACTTTTGAAATTGTCTCAATAGAAAAAAAGTTGTCATTCTTGAATTTTCTGAAAGAAAATATCCAGGAATCTATTTGAAGCTTGACTGATAATTGTTAGATAGATTCCGCATCTCGTTCCTCGTGCGGAATGACAAATGTTGATGCTATTCTTTCTTTGCTATGCTAACACGGTTAGCATACTCCATAATTCTTTCTTTTTTTAATTCTTTAAAATTTCATTAAAAAGTGAAATTTTAATTTAACAGAACACAGAAAACAGAAAACTCATGATATTACTGAGCAGAACGCACCAACCGGAACCCGTTGAGGTGGGCCCTGAGGTCCGGATAGTTCCTGTAGCGATAAGCAACCCGACAATTGGCGTCGTCGTAGTTCCAACTGCCGCCACGAAGAACGCGCCTGGAGCCTGAATTTGGGCCTTGCGGATCATTTTGTGGAGATTCACTGTAATAGCTATCACTATACCAATCAGAGCACCATTCCCATACATTACCACTCATATCGTAGAGCCCCAAGGCGTTGGCTTGTT
>JABHGY010000032.1 GCA_018671775.1 Fidelibacterota bacterium | reverse complement strand
TTGCATTTGCACAGAATTCTGTTGTCCAACAATTTAGTAAAGCTTTTGCAGATGTGGCAGAAAAAGCAAATCCTGCAGTGGTTACCATTATTACGAACAAAGTCATCAAAATGCAAGCTTTCGATAGAAACAATCCATTCCAATTTCATCAACCATTTAATCCGCAGGAAGGAGAACGGCGCCAAAATGCTTTAGGTTCTGGTGTGATTATTGATTCTGAAAAAGGGTACATCTTAACCAATAATCATGTTGTGGATGATGTGGATGGTATCCAAATCAAGTTGATTGACAAGCGAGTTTTTGAGGCAAAACTCATTGGTGCAGATGTGAAATCAGATTTAGCCATTCTTCAGATTGAAGCCAAGGACTTAAACGAGATAAAATTAGGTGATTCAGACAAATTACGGGTTGGAGAATGGGTAATGGCGGTCGGAAGTCCTTTCTCTGCAAATTTAAGTCATACCGTTACGACTGGGATTATCAGTGCATTAGGGCGGAGTAATATCTTAGGAAATAGTAGAAATTATGAAGATTTTATTCAAACAGACGCGGCCATCAATCCAGGGAATAGCGGAGGTGCTTTACTCAATATGAAAGGGGAACTCATCGGAATTAATACTGCCATTGCCACAGGTGGATATGAAAGATCTAATCGTGGTGTCGGCTTTGCAATTCCCAGTAATATGGCCAAAAAAATTATGGGTGACCTCATTTCAAAAGGATACGTGGTTCGGGCTTGGTTGGGTGTTTATATCCAAGAATTGGACGATGCAAAAGCACGAGCATTAGATTTAGAGATTAGAGATGGAGCTCTCATTACGGATGTGATTGAAGGCAGTCCAGCCAAAAAAGCAGGCATTCAAGAAGGAGACCTCATTATTAGTTTTGATGGGGAAAAAGTCAAAAATACGAGTAATCTTAAAAACCTTGTGTCTTTAACGGCACCAGGGAGTCGAAGTAAAGTTGAAATTATTCGAAATGGAAGGAATAAAACAATTACGGTCATTCTTGAAGAAATGGATCAAGATGAATCAATAACTTTTGGAAAAAGAGAGAGTAGTAAATTAACAGACCTTGGCTTAGAGGTGAGAAAATTGACAAATCAATTTCGTCATGAGTACGAAATTAGCGAAGCGGATGATGGATTAATTATTGTGAATGTGGATCCTACCAGTGATGCGGCAAAAAAAGGAATTCGGTCTGGTGATTTAATCAAACGCGTTGGCACTAAAAAAGTAGATTCTGTGCGTAATTTTAAAACAGTCATAGAACAATCAAAAGAAAAAGGTGCCGTATTATTATTAATTAAAAAACCAAATGGAAATTCGCGATTTTTTACGCTAAAGTTATAGTGAAAAAAGCTGTTTTAAAAAACGCTCCTGTAGGGGCGTTTTTTTTTTGCGGAAGCCAATTGGAAAGTTGAAGTAATAAAACCTAATTTCTCGCTTTATTAAACGGATAAATTCAGAAGAATAATGGCAATTAAAAAAGTAAACTCTAAAATTGATTTTGTTCAAAACGAGCACGACATCCTCGAATTTTGGGCAAAAAATGATATTTTCAAAAAACGAGTAAAACAAAATGAGGGGAAACCTCCTTGGAGTTTTATTGACGGACCGATAACGGCCAATAATCCAATGGGTGTCCATCACGCTTGGGGCAGAACCCTTAAAGATATTTATAATCGTTATAAGGCCATGGATGGTCACGAGCTCCGATACCAAAATGGCTTTGATTGCCAAGGCTTGTGGGTTGAAGTGGAAGTCGAAAAAGAACTCGGTTTTAAGTCAAAGCGCGAAGTTGAAGAATACGGTGTAGAAAATTTTGTCAATCGTTGTAAAGAGCGGGTCCAGAAATATTCAAAAGTTCAGACAGATCAATCTATTCGTTTGGGGTATTGGATGGATTGGGATAATTCTTATTATACCATGTCGGATGAGAACAATTACACGATTTGGGGATTTTTGAAAAAGTTATATGAGCGTGGAAAAATATATCGTGGATCAGATGTAGTCCCTTGGTCTGGCCGATCGGGAACATCTTATTCTCAAATGGAAATTATCGAAGGACGAAAAATGGTGGCACATACGTCTGTTTTTGTTCGGTTTCCATTGGTGGGGAAAAAAGATGAATATCTACTCGTTTGGACAACCACACCTTGGACACTTACAGCCAATGTTGCTACGATGGTGAATAAAAATCTAGATTATGTGAAGCTCAGATCGGCTGATGGCTCATTATATTATTTTGCACAAGAAAATTTAGAGCATCTGCGTTTAGAGAAGCAATTCAAAGAGAAAAAACAATGGATAGAAGGTGTTCCAAAGCTTAAAAGTATTGCTCAAATATTTAAAGAACATGGTGGCTATGAAATCGAAGGAACCCTAAAAGGTGAAGAAATGATTGGCTGGAAATATGTGGGGCCATTTGATGATTTGCGAGCTCAATCGAATCCAGGCGGATTCCCATTAATTAATGAAAAATTAGAGGATAAAGGCATTACGGCGGTGGCTTGTCATCGCGTTTTAGATGGGGGAAAAACCAGTATTGGAAAAGATATCGTTGTGGCGGGCGAAGGCACAGGGATTGTTCATACTGCTCCTGGATGTGGGGATATTGATCACAAAATTGGTGTTAAAAATAATCTTGTCAATATCGCACCATTAGACGCTGAAGCAAAATATATTGATGGATTTGGATGGTTAAGCGGTTTATGTGCCACAGAAAAGGAGACCACGGAAAAAATCATCAATCATCTGAAAGAAACAGGATTTTTGGTTTATAAAGAAATGTATCCACACGTATATCCACATTGTTGGCGATCTGGTGATGAACTTGTTTTTCGATTGGTTGATGAATGGTATATCAATATGGATTGGCGCGATGAAATAAAAAAGAATGTTGATGAAATTAATTGGACGCCCAAATGGGGTAATGAGAGAGAACACGAATGGCTTGATAATATGGGTGATTGGATGATTTCCAAAAAACGATTTTGGGGATTAGCTTTGCCTGTTTGGACGTTTGAAGATGACACTTACTTTGTTGTAGGCTCTAAAGAAGAATTAAAAGCATTGGCTGTGGAAGGTTGGGATGAGTTTGAAGGACAAAGTCCCCACAAACCTTGGATTGATAAAGTGAAAATACGTCATCCTGAAACGGGATTGATTGGAACACGCATTCCTGATGTGGGCAATCCTTGGCTAGATGCAGGGATTGTGCCATACTCTACCTTAAAATATTCCACTGATCGTGAATACTGGAACAAATGGTTCCCTGGTGATTTTGTGACTGAGTGTTTTCCTGGGCAATTTCGAAATTGGTTTTATTCCTTATTAGCACTTTCTACTATTATGGAAAATCGTGCACCTTTTAAAACTTTATTAGGTCATGCCTTGGTGAAAGATGAAACGGGGCGTGATATGCATAAGTCGTGGGGTAATGCGATTTGGTTTGATGATGCAGCTGAGAAAATGGGTGTGGATGTGATGCGATTGATGTATGCGAACCAAAATATTGAATCGAATTTACGCTTTGGTTATGACCATGCTGATGAAACGCGAAAACAGCTAATAACCTTTTGGAATACGTATTCCTTTTTTGCAACCTATGCAGCTGTGGATGGATTTAAACCCAATTCAGGCGCAATAAAAAAAGAAAACCTTACCCATTTAGATCAATGGATTTTAAGTAAAATGAACCAACTTATTGGCGAAGCTAGAGAAGCGTTAGATCAATATCGTGTAGATTTATTTATGGGGAAATTTGAGCGATTTATTGATGACTTGTCCAATTGGTATGTCAGAAGAAATCGCAGACGATTTTGGAAGTCGGAAGATGATAGCGATAAACAAACCGCCTATCAAACTTTATATTATGTTCTCAAGACTTCTATCCAAATATTAGCGCCGATTCTGCCTTTTATTACGGAAAAGATTTATCAAAATTTGGTAAGAAATTTGGATGAAGAGGCACCTGAGAGTATTCATCTTTGTGATTATCCAGAGCAAAATCATGATTTGATAGATGAAGATTTAATGGAAAAAGTTGATGGATTAAAAAAATTGGTAGAGCTTGGTCGTTCGGCAAGAAATCAATCAAATATGAAAATACGACAACCATTAAGTCAATTATCTTACGCAATTGAGAATGATGCCATTTCCAGTTTTGTTGAAGAGAATCAAGCTATTATTTTGGATGAGCTTAATGTTAAATCAATTGAGCGCATTACTGATTCGAGCGATCTCATTCAGTATAAAATCAAACCCAATTTAAAAACACTTGGACGGAAATATGGTAAGGGGCTCAATAGGATTCGCACCTTATTAAACGAAGTTGATACACAACAATTTATTCACGACTTAAATAATTCTGATATTGTAGTGCTAGACCATGAAAATGAATCATTCGAATTTTCGAAAGGTGATGTTTTCATTGAGACGGAAGCAGCTGAAGGATTTTCAGCTATCAGTGATGCCGGTTTGACGGTCGGCCTTTCTCTCACATTATCAGATGATTTAATCCAAGAAGGATTGGTTCGCGATTTAATCCGTCAAGTGCAAATGATGCGGAAAGAAGCCGGTTTTGCTGTAGAAGATCGTATAAAGATATACTGGGAATTGACAGAGGATATTTCAACAGCAATGCTTAAATTCGAAGGCTATTTTAAGACAGAAACATTATCAATCGAACTGATTGATGGATTTCAGTCTGGTGATTTTGAACAGAAAATTCAAGTGAGAGAAAACGAAATTCATATTGGAATAAAGAAGATATAATAAAGGAAATAAAAATGACAGCAAAAAAATATTCAGCAGCAAAAATGAAAAAATTCCGGCGAATAATTGAAGCCAAAATGGTAGAAATAACGGGCGATGTAAACAGTATTAAAACGAGAATGAATCATACAGGAAAAGGAAATGCAGGGCTTGCTCAAGATTCAGTTTATAGCACTGATATGGCTGGTGCGGGCAGTGATTCCTATGAAAGAGAAAAGAGTTTTCAACTTTTAGATCGTGAGTCGAATTATTTCAAACACCTTGAATCTGCTTTAGAGCGAATCGAGAACGGAGAATTTGGGGTATGTAGTCTTTGTGGTATTTTGATTCCTGAAGAAAGAATGATTGAAGTGCCAAATGCTACCAAATGCGTCCCCTGTAAAGATAAAGATAATTTAAATTTATAATTTTTTCGATGAACGTACTTTGGCTGACGGCAAGTATTTTTTGCCTAGATCAGATATCTAAATACGCTATAAAGCATTTTATGGATTTGTATGAGTCCATTCCAGTAATAAGTGATTTTTTTTATTTGACTTTTGTTTTGAACCCGGGAATCGCATTTGGTTTAAATATTCCTGGCGGATTTGTTATTTTTAAAATTCTACATTTATTGATGACGGTAGGACTTATTTGGTATATGTGGCATGAACGAAAAAGTCATATTTTATTACGAATTTCTTTAGCAATGATATTAGCGGGCGCATTAGGAAACCTAGCCGATCGACTCCTTTATGGTGAAGTAGTTGACTTTTTACATTTTATGCTCGGTGGATATGAATGGTATATATTCAATGTTGCCGATTCAGCCGTTACGATTGGCATGGCGATTTTTATTTATTTTACATTTATAATTGAGAAAAAAATAAAGCAAGACCCAATCCCCACGTCTTGAAAAAAGGTGTCATAAATTACGATTTAGAATTATCCATTCGTTTAGATAAGTATTTATCTGATCAATTTTCTGATTTATCTCGAACGCGCATTAAATCTGCGATTAAAAAAGGATCTGTATTCGTAAATGGAGAATCTGAAAAACCGAGTTATTTGTTAGTCCAAAATGATGTGATAAAATATGAATTTCCAGTTGAGATTAAAGTGACTGAAGTCATGGAAGCGGTGGAGATGGATTTGGATATTTTATATGAAGATGACGCCATAATTTGTTTAAATAAACCAGCGGGGTTGGTTGTCCATCCTGGTGCAGGAAATAAAACAAATACCTTGGCAAATGGATTGCTTTCCCATTTTCGTTCACTCTCTAATGTAAATGGAGATCATCGACCTGGCATCGTTCATCGCTTGGATAAAGATACAACGGGTGTAATGATAGTCGCAAAAACGAACGAAGCACATTATCATTTAGCAAATCAATTTCAAAACAGGTCCGTTGAAAAAACTTATCAGGCAGTGACTTGGGGCGAATGGAAGACGTTGGAGGGGGTTTTGAGCGGTGCGATTAGTCGAAAGAAATCAGATCCCACAACATTTACAGTCTCCAAAGAAGGAAGAAATGCGGAGACTCACTATGAAGTAGTAAGTCAAAATCGTTATTTTTCTCTTCTTACCTTTAAACCAAAAACGGGTCGTACACATCAAATACGTGTCCATGCTTGCGAAGAAAACCATCCCATATTTTGCGATCAATCTTATGGAGGTGGATTAAATAGGACCCGGGGATTTTTATCAGAAGTAGGAAAAAAAATTAAAGTTATGATGAATAAAATGGGAAGGCATGCGCTTCATGCAGAAAAAATATCCCTAATCCATCCCACAACAAAAAAGCCAATAAATTTTACAGCACCATATCCAGAAGACATGTTAAATTTGATTGAAGCGATAAGGGATTTTGATGGCTGATCGATTTAATGATAGATTAAAAGACTTTTTAAAATATATAAAAGAAGAGCGGCAATACTCTCAACATACTGTAAGCGCCTACCAAAAAGATTTAACTGAGTTTATTTCCTTTTTACATGATTATCATGGCAGCAGTTTGAGTCATTTTTCCCAGGTTGATAAACAGAGTATTCGTCATTATTTGGGAAAGAAGTTTGAAGAAGGGGTTTCTGCTAGGACAGTTGCAAGGCGACTCGCATCGATTAAATCATTTTTCAAATATTTATTTTTGACAGAAGAAATTAAACAAAATCCTGCGATTCATGTTAAAACGCCCAAAGTGGGTAAAAAACTTCCCATGTTTATCAATAATGATACCATGAACACATTATTAAATATTCCCGATTCTCACTCTGAAAAAGGATTAAGAGATCTTGCCATAATGGAACTATTTTACGCAACGGGCATCCGTTTAAGTGAGCTGATTGGGCTTAATGTGGCTGATATTGATTTTTCACAAAAAATGATTCGTGTTTGCGGGAAAGGCAATAAGGAAAGACTCGTCCCTTTTGGGGAATCTGCATCGAATGCACTTCAGGCTTATGCGCAAAAGGTGGATATTCTTTTTTCAGGTATTCATCATCATTTGCCATTATTCTGTAGCATCAAGGGAAAAAGAATTGCCGTGAGGACAGTCCAAAGTAGAATAAAGGGCTATTTATCCCAAGTAACAGCTGGGGAGCGCCTGGGGCCTCATTTATTACGTCATTCTTTTGCAACAGCCATGATGGATCAAGGTGCCGATATTCGTGCCGTTCAAGAGTTTTTGGGGCACACGAGTCTATCCTCAACACAAATTTATACGCACTTAAAGCCAGAAAAAATTAAAGAAACTTTTGAAAAAACGCACCCACATGGAGGCTAATATATGATAACTTCAAAAACATTAGGACTTGATAGATTAGGATTTAAAAATATCCAACGCATTGAAAGAAATTTGCCTGTTGAAAGTTTAATTGAAGATACAATTGTAAGTAAAGATGGGAAAATTGGCATGCATGGTGCCGTAATGGTAGATACAGGTCGATATACTGGGCGTTCTCCAAAAGACAAATACTTTGTGAAAGAACCTTCTTCGCAGGACCATTTGTGGTGGGGAAAAGTAAACCAAGAAATCAGTGAAGATATTTTTGATGAACTATATGCGAAAGTTGTAGATCGATATAATCAGGAAGATGATTCTAAAACTTATATTTTTGATGGTTTTGCTGGTGCAGATCCTGATTATACCATTCGGGTTCGTATGATCGCAAAAAAAGCGTGGCAAGCCCATTTTGTTCATAATATGTTCATTCGCCCTGAACCTAAAGAATTAGAAAACTTCGAACCGGATTTCACCATTATTAACGCATCCAATGTATTTAATGATCAATTTGAAAAACATGGCATGCATTCTGAAACTTTTATTATTTTTCATATGGAAAAACGCATTGCCATCATTGGCGGAACCGAATATGGTGGAGAGATGAAAAAAGGTATTTTTTCTGTCCTGAACTATATGCTTCCCTTAAAAGGTGTTTTAGCTATGCATTGTTCTGCAAATGTAGATGAAGATGGAAAAAATCCTGCCATTTTCTTTGGATTGAGTGGCACAGGAAAAACGACCCTTTCCACGGATCCGAAGCGACCACTCATTGGAGACGATGAACATGGATGGTCTGATGGGGGGATTTTTAATTTTGAAGGTGGATGTTATGCAAAAGTTATCAATTTAAATTCGGAGTATGAACCTGATATTTATAATGCCATTCGTCATGGCGCCTTATTAGAGAATGTCGTATTTGATGAACGAACACGAAAAATAGATTTTGCTGATGGCTCAAAAACAGAAAATACACGCGTGTCCTATCCATTGGGCTATATTGAAAATTCACTTTTTGCTCAAGGTAAGCGGAGTATGTCTGCTCATCCTGAGAAAATTATTTTTCTCACCTGTGATGCGTACGGCGTTTTACCTCCAGTCTCAAAATTAAGCCCTGAACAAGCATCCTATCATTTTATAAGTGGATACACCGCAAAAGTGGCAGGAACGGAATTAGGCATCACTGAACCGATTGCTACATTTTCTCCTTGTTTTGGTGGCCCTTTTTTGACCCTTCACCCTTTGAGATATGCGGAATTGCTTCGAGATAAAATGAAAGAACACCATGTCCCAGCTTACTTGGTAAATACAGGTTGGGTGGGTGCAAGTGCAAGCTCTGGTGCGAAACGAATTTCATTGCCTCTGACACGATCAATCATCCATGCGATTTTAGATGGGTCCATCGAAAGCAGTGAATTTGAAGAAGATTTATATTTTAAAGTCTTGATTCCAAAAGCACTTCAAGGGATTGATCCAAAAATTCTTAATCCACAGCGTGCTTGGACAGATTTAGATAAATATCATAAAACAGCCAAAATGCTGGTAGGCAAATTCCGAAATAATTATCAAACTTATGATTTAGGCGATGCGGATATATTGAACGCAGGACCCTCTATT
>JABHGY010000001.1 GCA_018671775.1 Fidelibacterota bacterium | reverse complement strand
TTTATATATAACTATAATAATTGGGTTCGTAAATATGTGACTTAATCACTTTCAATAAATCTCTGGGCTTTTCTTGCTCGGTCAAATCGCTGGCATAAGCAACACGTGCAACTGCTTCTGCAATATAAGCTGAAACATCACGAATGCGGTCTAAAGCAGGATAGACACGGCCTTTTGCTAAATCCTCTTCTGTAACATATTTAGATAATGTAAGTGCGGCTTCAATAAACATCTCATCAGTAATACGACGGGTTTCACTCACAATAGCGCCTAATCCAATCCCAGGGAAAACATAAGCGTTATTCCCTTGTCCGGGGACAAATGTTTTTCCATTTAAGGTAACTGAATCAAATGGACTTCCACTGGCAAAAATAGCATTGCCATTGGACCACTGATACGCTTGCTCGGCAGTGCACTCAGATTTTGACGTAGGATTCGATAGAGCAAAAATAACTGGGCGTTCGTTGTAAACACTCATGGTTTCAATCACATCCTGAGTAAACGTCTGTGCTTGCCCTGATGCGCCAATAAGGATTGTTGGCTTTATATCATGAATAGCCTCCAAAAGCGTTTCCGAGAAAGGGTGCTCATGAGCAAATGGCTTTTTGTGTTTTGTCACATTTTTTCGATCTTTTACAACTAAACCCCTAGAATCAACATACCAAGATATTTTTCGTGCTTCATCTATAGGGACACCTTCTTTTACCAATGCGTTTACAACAAGACTACCGATACCAAGTCCAGCTTCGCCTGCGCCAAAGAAGAGAATTTTTTGATCCTTTAATTTGCTTTTTGTAATACGCAATGAGGTAAATATACCGGATAAAGCCACACTTGCAGTCCCTTGAATATCGTCGTTAAAGCAGCATACTTTATCCCGATATTTTTCCAACAATCTAAACGCATTGCGGTTGCTAAAATCTTCAAATTGAATAATCGCTTCAGGATATACTTCTTGCACTGCCTGAACAAACTCTTCAATAAAATCGTCATATTCTTCACCATACAAACGATGATGAAATTCACCTAAATATAATGGATTCTTTAATAACTCTTCATTATTGGTCCCCACATCCAACATGATAGGAAGACACAAATGAGGAGAGACACCGGCGCAAGCTGTATAAAGGGTCAATTTCCCAATTGGGATTCCCATTCCGTTTGTTCCTTGATCTCCAAGCCCAAGGATTCTCTCACCATCGGTAACCACAACCATCCCAACTTTTTCTTCCGGCCAATTTTGAAGGATTTTTTTCATGGAGCCACGATCTTCCGTTGAAATATATAAGCCACGCGGTCTGCGAAAAATATGATCAAATTTCTGACATGCTTCTCCTACCGTCGGTGTATAAACAATGGGCATCATTTCATCGATATTATCAATCAAAATGCGGTAAAATAATGTTTCATTTCGATCTTGAAGAGAAATGAGATAAATATATTTCTCCAAATCTGTTGTTTTCTTTCGGAAGTTTTCAATTATTCTTAAGGCTTGTTCACTTTCCGAAAAAATACGTGGTGGAAGAAGACCGCGAATATTTAACTGCTCTCTTTCTTCTTTCGAAAAACCCGTTCCTTTATTCCATACAGGGTTTTGTAGCAAATGAATGCCAGTGGGGATATTTTTATTTTTGTTGGGTTGGTCAGACATAAGGAATTCCGTTTATGATAGATTGATAATTGCGCAGTAAAGGGGAGAGATGGAAACTTGTTTTAAATGAATCATTTTCTTTTCAATGAAAAGGACAACTAGTCAAAAATTTTGATGCTTCAAATTACAAATAAATTTTTATATAAAATGGATAAAGGTGTCCCTTTTTAATCGCGATCTGGAATAATAAACCAAGCAATCATATAAACAATAAATCCCCCACCAAGAAAAAGCCCAAAAAGAAAAATGATTCTAATGATAACCGGATCAATTTCAAAATAATCACCAATTCCGGCGCATATCCCTGCTATTCTCCCCTCCTTTTTATTCCGATATAATTTTTTTTACGTCAGACACTTTAATGCCTTTAATAAACTAAAATATAATAAATGACATAGAACCATGACATGAATCCATGAATAATAGCCCAAAAAACGGAATGATTCATAGTAAAAGAAATAACGATAGAAAGAACTGAACCAAATGTCACGCCTGTTTTAATCCATTCACCATTGTAATTATATTTATAATGTGCCATTTAATTATCCTAATCGTTCAAGAAAAAAATATTTAAACCATAGGAAAACCCAGACAAGGCAACAGCCATCCCAACATCATAAATTGGTGGAACAGAAGGAAATGCAAAATTCCAAACAATCACTCCCACTAGCCATAATAGATAAATTATTCTCGTTTTATTCATAATCTTCAAGAGGAAAATTTAATCATTTTCTCTTAAAAAAAGATATTTTTTTGATTCCATTTGTTTGCCCATTATCTACGATTATTTATCGCTTTCAATTGATTGTAATGTTCCACAACCGTTTCTCGCCAATCACGATACTCCAAACCCATTTTTCTTTTGCTCTTTTCATTTGATATATCAAAATGATATCCAACGTTCCCCACCACATACGCACGTTCAATGCCAAAAAGTGGCGCTAAAAGCCAAAATAAAAATTTGGGTACACCCGTTTTGGGAACCGGCTCATTTTTTCCAAGCTTCTCACGAATGACTTCTGCCATCTCGATAAAACGAATTGTTTTTGCGCAAATTATATTTCTGCCTTTAAGCTCTAAGTTTGTCGCAGCTAAAAAATGAGCCATAGCAACGTCTCGCACATCTACGATT
>JABHGY010000158.1 GCA_018671775.1 Fidelibacterota bacterium | reverse complement strand
TTATGGCAAGTCTTTTTTTACATAAATATTTTTATTGAAAAATAGGACTTTTATTGATGATGTGAATACATGAACTTTCCATCTGATTAATTAGGATTATTAGGAATAAATAATATAAACAAATGAAAAACCTCCGTAAAAATATTTTATATTGGTTTGTCTTAAGTCAGTTGATTTTTGCTCAAGGTTCTATCTCTGATCTACAATCTTATTGGATCCAATCGGGCAAAACCATTTTGACAAATAGGACGAATCAATGGATTTTAGGCGGCGCTACCTTAGGCGCACTGGCGGCAAGCCAAGTAGATATGGAAATCAAAGATTATGTTCAAGCAAATCCATTATTATCAGAATCAATTTCTCATTTGGGTGATATGTATGGCGGAGCGTGGGCACATTGGATATTGTGGTCATCCATTGCAGGGACGTCTATTCTTCGGAGTGATAGTCGGAACGAACTGGTGTCCAAATTGGAATTTTCAGCGTTAGCAATGCTCACCAATGGCGTGGTGACTGTCGGTTTAAAAGAAGCTTTTGGACGCACAAGGCCCAACGGCGATTGTTGTGAATCTTTTCCCAGTGGACATACGTCTCATAGTTTTACAATCGCTGCCATTAGCCACGAACTATACGGAAATAAAGTAGGAACCTTCGCTTACGGTCTTGCTACTTTGGTGGCTGTGAGCCGTATGAATGATAATAAACATTATTTCAGTGATGTCCTTTTTGGTGCTGCTTTGGGCACGGCAATCGGGCGGGGATTCTCTCTTACTTATAGGGAAGGACTTTTGAATCGGGTCTCATTACAAGTTTCGCCACAAAAATCGCTGGTTTTTTCGATGCCTCTATAAGACCATTTTCCCCACATGTTCACCAATGGCTAAAGCAGACGTTAGTCCTGGTGAATCAATTCCGATTAGATTTATCCAATGAGGAAATCCACTTGCATTTTCATGGGAAATATAGAAGTCAGAAAATGAGTGATCATTCGAGGCAATTTTAGGGCGAATGCCAGAAAAATCTGGAGATAAATCGTCCATCTCTAATCCTTTGATATATCGAGAAGCTTCTGAGAAAAAATGATTGAGATGCGTTTTATCCATAGCATAATCTTTTTGGCGATTTTTCATCCAATGAGCACTGGGGCCTAATTTTGTGTTTCCCATTGCATCAAAACTCAAATGGATTCCTAAAGAATCATGGGTTTTGTCAGGAAGAGGATAAACCAAATGATTAAATTTGTTTCTCCATTTTGAGGATAATTTGAAATATTCCCCTTTAGAATATTGTAATTGAGGCCAGTTTAGCTTTTGGCTCTTTCCTAAGCCTTGCGCAATAATATCGCTGTTAAGACCTGAGGCATTGATAATCCAATCGGCGCTTGTTTTTTCAATAATCCCAGAAGCATTCTCGATGGAAATTTCATACCCTAGTTCGAGTGATTTTGCTTGAATAAACTTTGATTTGAAAAGGTAATTATGTTCTGCGTTTTCTGAATCTCTTTTGAGCGTTGACATCAATTGATGTGCATCCACGATTCCTGTGCATCCAACAAAAAGGGCAGAATCAGCTTGGATGCTAGGTTCTAAAGATTGGATTTCATCTTTTCCAATAATACGAAGCTGGGGAATTGGATTCGTTTTAGCATTTTGATATAAAGCAGTCAAATCTACTTCTTGTCCTTTTTGTGCAATCAGTAATTTTCCACATTGATTATGTTTAATCTTATTTTGAATACAATAATCATAGAGTAACTCTCGGCCTTTGATACACATTTTCGCCTTCAATGAATCTTTCGGATAATATATCCCAGAATGAATGACTTCACTATTTCGACTGGAAATACCTCGACCAAAATCTTCTTCTTTTTCTATCATTAAAACGGAGGACAAATTATGTTTTGCAAATGTTCGGGCAATGGAAAGTCCAACCACGCCAGCTCCAATGATAATGACTGAAAAATCGTTTTTCATTTACTCATTTGAGTGTTTTGAGAAATCCACGATTAATTTGAATAGATACTGAGTGTTGAATAGCATCGATTCGCAGTAAAAGGCGATCATGCTTATCAACGCGTATAACTTCTCCCGTAACACCTTTCATGGGGCCTTCTTTGACTTCCACTAAATCCCCTTTAATGAAGTAGTCAATTGGTTCGGGGATAAATCCACCTTCTATCATCATACGAAGTGAAAGAATCGTTTCTGACGGTACGACGGCAATTTGTCCAGAAAATTTAACAATACTGACCACACCTGGAGTTTGCAGGATGAAGAGCCCTTGTTTAATTTCACATTGGACGAACATATAGGATTTAAATAGAGGGGCATCCACCCATTTTGTTCGATCGCTCCATTTACGTTTTTGTCGAATGAGTGGGAGATAGACAGCGTAGCCTTTTTCTTCTAAAGCGCTAGCTGTCGTTTTTTCATGACGAGATTTCGTATAAATTGCAATCCATTTTTTCATAATATGCTCAAATATCTTATAGGAATTTAGCCTCATCCAAATCTTTGAACAGAGAAAAAGCAATGGTAATTTTCTGAAGAAAATGGAGAAAAATTAATGATAGAAAATATATATTTTGTTCACGATTCCAGTTATGTTGACGAGGGCGTTTCTATTGGAAAAGGCACCAAAATTTGGCATTTTTCACATGTGCAAACGGGAGCTGTAATTGGCGAAAATTGCAGTCTAGGACAAAATGTAAATGTTGGGAATAATGTCCAAATTGGGAATCAGGTTAAAATTCAAAATAATGTATCGATTTATGAAGGTGTTACTTTAGAAGATTATGTGTTTTGTGGTCCTTCTATGGTTTTTACAAATATCAAACTTCCTCGATCAGAGTTTCCTCAAAGAGGGAAAGCGTTTTACGACAAAACACTTCTTAAAAAATCAGTATCAATTGGTGCAAATGCAACCATCGTTTGTGGGGTAACAATTGGAGAATATGCACTTGTGGGGTCTGGTGCAGTTGTAACAAAGGATGTGCCAGCACACGCATTAATTGTGGGAAACCCAGGGAAAGTTGTGGCATGGGTTGATAAAAAAGGGAATAAACTATCCTTTGATAAAGAGGGTTATTCAACATGCAAACAATATCAATTAAAAGAAGGGAATCTTTTAATTTTATAAATAGAAATATAGTTGTAAAAGTTAGGTAGAAATTATATAAATTGAAGGCTAACACAGAAAGCAAAAAATGTCAGATAAAAATATATCAGCGCTTTTACACATCTTAAATAGCGAGCAACAAATTACCGCTCGAACGGATCAGAAGGCTTTCACAATGCTGTCCATTTTAGGTGTATTTATGGTTTTTTTTATTGTCCATTTTTTAAAACTTGAAATGAATTTATTCTTTTTTATCATGGTCGTTATTTATTTTATTTCTTCGTTTATGGCCATTGTAAAACTAGTGACAGTTATTGTGCCTCGTGTTCATCGAGATAAAGTCAAAAATGAGGAAATTGATAAAGGGAATGAAGCTCCCAATCCCACTTATTTTGGTGGAATTAGCCAATACGAAAATGCAACGGAATATGCTCTCCATATGACTATGATTAGTGAATCCGATGAAAAATATTATCAAATGTTTGCTGAACAAGTTTATTCTCTTGGGAAAATAAATACATCCAAAAATTTAGCCTTGCGTGGATCTATTTATTTTTTTGTAAGTGCGCTTGTTTCAGAATTATTAATTATTATGATGATGGCATGGATGAAGACAAGTGGTAGCTTTATCCAATCATTTTAAACTTTTTATTGATGCTTAGGCTGATATAATAACACATTCAATGAGAAATCACAAATTTGTCTATTCAACCGATCCGATTGAATCAGAAGAGCCATCCAATGAAAGGGAAGAATGTCTTTTACCCAAAGAGCAAGATATCAGAATACATTTAGATCGAAAAGGTGGGAGGAAAATTGTATCAGTGATAAAAGGACTATCTTTGAATGGGAATGATTTCAAACAATTAGCCAAAGAATTAAAGTCGCAATGTGGTGTAGGTGGAGCGGTGAAGGATGGCTATATACTTATCCAAGGAGACCATAGGAATAAGCTTCAAGAAATCTTGAAAAGTAAAGGCTATCACGTTAAACTAAGTGGTGGTTAAAGTCATGCAAAATAAAAAATTAATCAAATAACAAATACGGAAAAACATGAAAAAACTCATTTTATTATCTATCCTTTCACTTTCATTGTGGAATTGCACAAAAGCATCGGGGCAAGGCG
This sequence comes from Fidelibacterota bacterium, assembly GCA_018671775.1. Lineage (GTDB taxonomy): Bacteria > Fidelibacterota > Marinisomatia > Marinisomatales > UBA1611 > JABHGY01. The sequence goes on along the minus strand of JABHGY010000158.1, from coordinate 11,338 downwards.
CGCTTCAATTTATTGTTACTGGAAATGTGCATGGACAATTGGACCCGTGTGGTTGAAAAAAGAATCCACTGGGCGGTCTGTCTAGAAAATTAGTAAAAGTAAATGAATTTAAAAATATGGGGAAAGAGCCCATCATTTTAGATACAGGTGATTTATTTTTCACCTCAAACAAAATTAGTGAATTAAATCAAGAATCTGAAAAATATCGCGCGGAGGTTATTCTCACAGGATATGAAAAGATTGGTTGTGATGCGATTAATATTGGCGATTATGAATTTGCGCTTGGTTTGGACTTTTTTTTAGATAAAGCATCAAAAACCGAGCTTCCATTTATTTCGGCTAATATTCTTTCTTCTAAAACGGGTGAACGATTATTCCCAGCAAATCAAATTATCCAAAGAGGTGATTTATCTGTTGGTATTATAGGATTATTTGCAAAAGCAATGAGTAATACTGATGTTCAAGTCAAAGATTATCTTTCGGAAGGTCAGGCGCAAATTCAATCCTTAAAGGGTGAAGTTGATGTGATTGTTCTTTTAATCAATGGAGATCAGAAAGACTATGGAAAATATCCAGATGAATTTCCTGATGCAGATTTTATTTTTGTAAGTGGAAGTACAAGACGCACAAAACCCAGCCAGCCTCAAAAAGAAAATGGACCTTATCTTTATTCGCCAGGGAAACAGGGAAAATATATGATGGTGCTTGATCTGAATATAAAAGAGAATGAAATCTCGATGGTGGATGTTTCAGCGTATGAAGAAAAAATAAAATCAATGAATCGCCGTTTTGAGCGTTTGCAAAAAAAAGACCCAGAAAAATCGTTGGATGAACTCTATGCAGATTTACCCAATGTGATGAAACTCATTGCTCAATATAGAAAAGATATGATTGAAGCCGAAAATGCGATTTCTAATGCTGTGAATACTATGAAATTTCAAAGTATTGCACTAAGTAAGAAGGTCAAAGATGACCCAGAAATGCTTGCCTTTGTTGAAGCTTCATTACAAACTTGCTCAAGTTTAAAGAAAGCAAAATCCAGCAAGAAAAAGTAATGCGATTCTCACCACAAATTTGGAATCAGGCGGTGAGGCTATTAATTTTGTCTGTGATGATAGGTGTTGGGCAAAATTATTTTCGCAATAAACCCCTAAATTGGCTTGCACAACCATTAGAAACGGTAAGTGACTTATCGTTGATTATGGAGCCGTCTTATACGCCGATTATTAAAAATATTCAAATGGAAATGGCTCAAATTTTGTTAGAAAATAATATTCCATTTGTTGATGCTCGCGCAAATGAGTATTATGAACAAGGGCACATTCCACACGCAATGCCCAGTGATGATGTAGAAACTCTCGTGGAAAAATTGGATGAAAAAGTGGGTCTTTTTAATCCATTTGTCGTGTATTGCAGTGATGATGATTGTGGTTCCAGTGAAGCATTAGCTTCCCAACTTCAAGACGAAGGTTTTATGAATATCCTCGTTTTTAAAGGCGGATGGAAAGAATGGTCAATTGCAAAATTGCCCATAGAAATAAATGAAAGTGAATAAATACATTCAATTATTGATTCGCTTGATTATAGGTGGATTGTTCATTTATGCGAGTTTGGATAAAATCGAAAATCCAGATGTTTTTGCCCAACAAATTAATAATTATCATCTGGTCCCATTTGGTTTGGAAAATATCATTGCAATTGTTTTACCTTGGCTCGAATTCATAACAGGAATTGGACTGATAGTTGGTGTCTATCTTGAAGCCTCCGCACTTTGGATTTCAATATTATTGCTAAGTTTTATTGTCATGATGATTCAAGCTATTCTACGTGGATACAATATTGAATGTGGTTGCGGTTTAAATGAAGGGGAAATGGTGGGTGCAAAAAAAATAATAGAAAATATGATCATACTTGGAGCTTTAGTTTGGCTTATGATACAATCTAAATATTATTTTACCATTTATCCGAAAACAGCTTTGGAAGCATAAGACAAATATGATAATTTTTGGGGCTCAAAATTGAGAATGCGAGAGTAGCTCAGTTGGTAGAGCTCCACGTTGCCAACGTGGTTGTCGCCGGTTCGAGTCCGGTCTCTCGCTCAAAGGGTCTTTCATTGAAAGGCCCTTTTTTGTTCCACATCTCATGTCATCCAGAACAAGCTTGGTGTTCAGTGAAAAGTGTCACGAATATCCTTATTCGTGGAAGAGGCACGAAAAGACTGTTCGCAACAAACGCACGAGAAAGGATTCTCGTGCCATATCCCAAACTCCATTTCATGTCATCCAGAACGAAGTGAAGGCTCTACGTTGAGGACTGAAATATTTTGAGTTTAAACAATGGCTTTTTGCTTAAAACAACGAAGATTCCACGCAGCAAGCTGCTCGGAATGACTGCTTTTTTTTTGGAGTGGGTTATTATCCTGTTATCCTGTCATTAAGTTTCTTTTAGTCAAACTTTAAATGGATACCGGATATTTCCTGCGAAAATTCCCGCATGACAAAGGTATATTTTTTGTTCCACATTTCATGTCATCCAGAACGAAGTGAAGAATCTACTTAAATAATAAAAAATTTATTGATTGTCCACAATCACAGCGACGGTTTGAAGCTGAGTTGTATTATTAGATGAATCTGTTACTGATACGGAAATAATATGTTCTTGATCTTCACTGTAGCTATTCGTATCCCAATTGAAAGCGTAAGGATATTGGCTGGCAGTTCCGATTTCACTGCCAGCAATTGAAAAACTTACAGCACTAATACCAATATTATCATCAGCAGAAACTTGAATGTTCACTATACCGCTGACACTCTGACCAGCATAAGGATAAATAATGGATCCTGTTGGATAAATATTATCTTCATTATCTACTGTAACGGTGATGGGCTGTGTTTGTGTTGCATTACCTGATGTATCAAAAGCTTTTGCGAAAACAATGATATCAGAGTCTTCGGTTTCATTTTCTGTATTCCATTCATATACATACGGTTCAGAGCTGATTGTCGCGATCAGTATATTATCTAGATAAAACTCAAGACTAGCAATACCTCTTTCATCATAAGCAATAGCCGTAATATTCACAAGCCCAGAAACACTTTCTCCAGCAATAGGCTCAGACAAAAATACGATGGGTGCTATAATATCATCATCTAAAATATTATCGACAAAAACCGTAACGGGCGTTAATGAAATTTCATTCCCAGCCGTGTCCTGAATGAGGACTCCAATAATATGATTTGTGTCTTCGGTTTCATTTTGTGTGTTCCAATCATATTCATAGGGAGAAGAATCATCCTGTGATACCATGTTTCCATTGATGAAAAACTGGACAAACGCCACGCCTTCATTATCGGAAGCTGAAACTTGTATTGGAACAAGTCCACTCAATGTTGCTGAAGCGGGCGGATGAGTAAGGGTTCCAGCGGGCAGAATGTCGTCCACAGGTTCAATATTATCGACAAGCACAGAAATGGGGCCCACACTACTTTCATTTCCAGATAAATCTCGAATGAGTGCATAGATTGTGAAAAAAGCATCTTCCTCAAGATTAATGGTATTCCAATCATATTGGTAAGGAGAAGTATTCCCTGTGAATTCTAAAATATCATTAATAAATATTTTCACCGATTCAACTGCATCGTTATCACCAGCATCGACGGTAATGGAAACTATGCCTTCCACCGATTGCCCCGTGAACGGGTGGAGAATGGTTCCGGTTGGGTTGATCAAATCTTCATCTTCGATATTATTTACCATCACTGTGATGGATTTCGTTTGGTTGGTGTTATCTTTTCTATCCGTTGCTTTTGCCGACAGTATAACGGTTTGATCCTCAGGATATTCGAATGTATTCCATTCCCATTGATAGGGACTTTCTTCCATTACAATAACAGAAGAATCATTCAAAAAGAGTTCAACTGAGGAAACGCCATCATTATCTTGCGCAAAAATTTCAACGAGAACCGTATCAAATACAGTTTCATTATTGGCAGGATTGATTAAAGTGATGAGGGGAGGTGATGTATCTTCTTGAACCGGAATTTGAAAAAGGGGTGCTTCACAACTCAAAAAGAGCAAAAGGGCAATTGTCAAAAAAACGATATTTTTTATTAGAATCCTTTGCAAAACCCTATGCGTAAAGAAAAAATAGATACCATTTTTCTGTTTGAGACGGAGAATGAAGTTCATAATGGTTTTATAGACAAGTTTCCCAACGAAAAACAGGGAGATTGTAGCCTTTTTAACTTGCGCATCAGGTTTTTCAAAGGATTCTATTCTATTATTCATTGTTAACCGTAACCGTAAAAAATGTGGTTAATGTGCTGTTTCCTGCTGCATCAGTCGCTTCAGCGCTTAATGTATGATTACTGTTATTGGTCAGCCCAGATGTATTCCAACTATAAGTATAAGGCGCCGTTGCATCCGTACCTACCGAAGCACTATTGATGAAAAATTCTACGGTTTGAACACCGATATTATCTTGTGCAGACGCCGTAATGGAAACGGTTCCCGAAAGTGTATCATTGGCCGTGGGATTTGTAATTGTGATTGTGGGTGGCGTTTCATCTGGAGGAGGATTATTATCGACAAAGACAGAAATAGACGGAATACCTGTTGTATTTCCAGCTTGATCTGTCACGGATGTTTCTATGGTGTGATTAGCATCTTCGGTTTCAGATGTGGTGTCCCAATTATAAGTATAGGGCGCACTATTGATTTGTGAAACAGCAGAGCCATCAATAGTGAAAGATACGAACGCCACACCCACATCATCACTTGCCGATACTTCAATTGGAACTGTTCCCGAAAGCGTCTGTCCATCTGTAGGGCTTAATAATGTTCCTGTGGGAAAAACATTATCATCATTGTTTACAAAGACAGAAATAGACGGAATACCTGTTGTATTTCCCGAAAGGTCAGTTACAGAAACCCGAATTACATGAAATGCATCCTCATTTTCGGGAGTGGTGTCCCAATTAAAGGAATAAGGGGAAGAGCTATCCGTTCCGACTGAAGCATCATTGATAAAAAATTCGACAGCTTGAACACCCACATTATCCTCAGCAGAGACCTCAATTGAAACGGTTCCTGAAAGTGTCTGTCCATCCGTGGGGGAGAGTAATGTTCCAGTGGGAAAAACATTATCATCATTGTTTACAAAAATAGTAATTTGTGTACTGGCAGAATTATTGGAAGCATCGAATGCTATTGCTGTGATAATATGATCTTGATCTTCTCCTGCGTTGGTGGAATTCCATTCATACGCGTAAGGTGAAGAAGAATCCGATAGCTCCATATTGCCATTAATCAAAAATTCAACACGGCTCATTGCTGTCTCATCAATGGCTGTCGCTAAAATAGAAATTGTCCCTGATACCGTTTCACCGTCACTTGGATTTGATATAACAATGGTAGGTGGGACGATATCGACAAATTCTTCATTATCGACCAAAACTGAGATATTTGGAATTGTCATTGAATTGCCTGAATCATCTGATATGATTGCTCCAATTGCATGATAGCTATCCTCAGCCTCACTTGTTGTATCCCATTGATAAATATAAGGTGCATTAGTTAATTCAATTCTTTCTGCTCCATCAATATAAATGCTAACAGAATTAACACCCACATTATCTTGTGCAGAGATTTCAATTGAAATCGTTCCCGTAACAACTTGGCCTGGTGTGGGTCTAAGTAAAATACCAGTTGGTGCTTCGTTATCTTCATTATTCACCGTAACGGTTATGGCTTGAGCGACCGTCATATTTCCTGCAAGGTCATATCCAGTAACAGAAATAATGTGATTTTGGTCATCCGATGAACCAAGAGTATTCCAATCAAATGAATAAGGACTCGTATTATCAGAATGTTCCGTAACGCCATTGATTTCGAAATCAACTCGATCCATCCCTGTTTCATCTGTGGCGAGCGCCAGAATAGAAACTGTGCCAGAAACAGTTTGCCCGGCAGAAGGTTGGGTTATGCTTACAAGTGGCGGTCGATTATCTTCTGGATTTTCATTATCCACAATTACAGCAAGAGGTGTTGGCGTGGTTTGGTTTCCTGTAGTGTCTGCAATAATAATAGCAATGATATGTTCATCATCTTCAGAGGCAGATTCTGAATTCCAAGGGTAAGCATAAGGTTCTACAAAATCAGTTTCTTCAAGAATACCATCGATATAAAATTCAACACTAGCGATACCGCGATCATCAGTTGCCGTCGCTTGAATTTCTACGATGCCATTCACAATCGCTCCCGCTGATGGATAAGTAATTGTCCCCACAGGAAATGTGATATCTTGTGGGTAATCATTATCAATGAGAATGCTAATGGGGCCTAAAACCTTTTGGTTAGCGGAAGGATCGGAAAGAACAATATAAATAGAATAATTTAAATCATCTTCCTCTAAGGCCGTATCCCAAGTGAAGCTAAAGGGTGCTTCCGTTTCCGATCCCCTAAGTTCATTGTTAATGTAAAATTTTGCGCTGTCCACTTCGTCATTATCTTGCACATCAAGTGTGATTTCAATAATGCCATTCAGCGTTTGTCCAGTATAAGGGAAGAGAATATTTCCCGTAGGAGGCACATTGTCATCATTGTCAATTTTTACTTGAATAGGCTCCGTTGGATAATAATTTTTAGAATTATCTTTTGCGATGACAGAAACATAATGGAAAGCATCTTCCGTAAAAGATTCAGATTTGGTGGTCCAAATAAAAGAAAAATTACCATTTGTTCCAGTCTTATCTACACCAATACGTTTTCCATTGATATAAAAACTGACGGAGTCCACATCGTTATCATCCGTGGCGGAAACGCGAATCTCAACATCGCCCGAAAGAATCGCACCATCCACGGGATAAGTCAAACTGGTGGAAGGAGGCGTGGTGTCTGGAATTGCCTCGAGACGATACCCATCTCCAAAGCAGGATAAACCAACTAAGCCCGTAATTGTGAGTAATAGATTTTGGAGCGTTATTTTCATGAATATTTATGGATTAAGGTGAGAATTTAAGCTTTTTTATCTTTGATAAAGGATAGAATCTTCATCCCAAATTTGCTTTGTGAAAATTGTCGATAATATCTTTGACTTTTTGTTTTAATGATTTGCGTCAAAGAGAAAATATACATACTTCTATCGAATGGTTTATTTGCATATAATGGATTAAAGTAAAGGGTATTTTTCTTAAAATAATAATCCCAAATCATGGTGCCATACACTGCGCTGGGAATCATATAGCTCGTCCAAGGATAAGCACTTCCAGTTGAATCAACATTTAAAACACTTAATTTTGGAATGAAATCTTGAGAGAATCCTTTGCTAAGAAAAAACAAGGCAGACGACCACACAAATCCATGTTTTGCACTATAAGATAAAATTGAAAAATCCGATTCCAATTTATGGATATCTAAAAAATCCACATAAAAGGCTGTATCATTAGGAGCCGTGACTAAAATTTCGGGTTTAATCATATGTCGATTAAACTGAATATCTCGATAAGGAATGGTATCGTTATCAACTGAAATCAAAAATCCAGATTTATGTTCAACGCGATTCAAACTTTCCCGAAGATGCCATCCATAATATAGAATGCGATTAAAGTCATTATAGATGAAATAAATCTTTTCCGTAGAGACAATTTTGCTAGTTTCTGTCTGAGGCGTTTTATAGTAAATCCAATCTTGATTCATAGAATCAATCAAAACGGTTTCGGTTTCTCCGTTCAAATAGACAATAATATGGTTTACATCGGTCTCACCAAATAGCAGAGACACTAGAAAAAATATTGTTGAGAGTTTTCGAAAGATTGACTTCATATGACTTAAATTACAAGCAAGTTATGAAGCATCAAATTAAATCTTACATTCTTTTCGCTGGGATTTTCCTTGCGAGTGCAAGCGTCATGGCCCAGCCCAAATTAGCAATAGAAATAGGTGCGGGACTTTATGAACCCGTCTTGTCCGGTTTTGATGATAATAATCAATTTCCTGTTGCGAAATTTTGGAATCGTAATCTTTTGACGAATTATGGAATATATTATCAGTTTTTTTATAATGCTCGCATTGGATATTCCAGTTATACCTCTTGGGCTGGAGGCGAATTGAATAATGAAGGTGGGAGCCGTCCTATCTTTTTTCGCAGCATTTCTTATCGTATGTTTCCCATTGAAACCTATTTTCGCTATAAGCCGAAGATAGAATTTAATTTTACCCTAACGCCCATTTGGGGAAGATCGAAAATTCAACTCAACACGCGCCTTAATGATTCGGGAGATGATTGGGATATTCTATTAGGCATTTATGGGAATAATTCTGTGGATTTAGCCACTATGGGTTCGATGAAGTCGGATTGGCTTGGATATTCCGGGCAACTTGGCATTCGGTATTATATTAAGCCGTATTTAGGCTTGGATTTTAAATTTGGATTCATGAATAATTATTATAGTGAAAAAAAATGGAGATTACAGGGAAATAAAATTTTGGGTCCTGTGTATGAAATATCGAAACTCCCTATTTTTGCTTTCAAAATTGTCTATGGTTTAAAATGACTTATTTCCGCATTACGATTGTAATATTCGTATTAATGAGTAGTTTATTTGCTGAGCATATGTTCTCAAAAATACAGAATCCATGTGACGACCCTATTATTTCGAAAGTAAGAAAAAATGGAATGGTGCCCATGAGCCTGAAGGAAAGAATTTATTTTATTCGCGTAAAAAGAGCATGCCTTAACGCAGGTGGCTCTGAAGAGGTATTTGCCCAAATCGAATTAAAAGAATATAATAGAGATTTTGGAAAGGCGCGTGAAATGTCTAGTTGGACATCTACGTTTTCATATTCCGTAATTGTGGCTCTTTTTTATTATTTTGTATTGGGCCATATGGCGGATGTATAGTTTTATTCATCCTAATTTTTTCCTATATTTAAGAGCTTTATTCTAAACCAACACTATCTATTTGAGGAATAAATAATGACAAAACAGATTTTATCTATTATTTCAATACTGGCTCTTCTTTCTTCAGGCTATGGGGGTGGTGAGAAAAAAGTAAAATCATCCGTATCCACACAAACATCGAGCCAAACGTCTAATGATTTAGCCACACCGGCAGAAGAAGGTGGATATGGGTTTGATGAAATTGCGAAATCTTTAGGCTATGAAACATATATTTGGTCAGAAAAAGACGGAACCTTTTTTGGAGACCCGAATGCAGTTAAGGGTGGAACGTTAAATTATATCCATTCTTTATTTCCACGAACGATGCGAATCATTGGACAAAATTCGAGTCAAGTTTTGAATTCGAGAACAATTGGAGCACTTTGTTATGAGTCATTATTGGGACGTCATTCTGCAACCTTTGATTTCGTTCCAGAGCTTGCATCACATTGGTTTATTTCCGACGATAAATTAACTTTTAAATTCCGTATAAATCCCGATGCTCGTTGGTCAGATGGGATGCCCGTTGTTGCAGATGATATTATTGCCACTTGGGATTTAAGGATGGATGAAACCATATTGATGCCGAGTGAACAATTATCGTTTGGGAAATTTGAACGCCCCGTTGCTGAAAGCAAATATATTGTTTCTGTGAAAGCAAAAGTCGTTAATTGGCGAAATTTTCTTTATTTTTCTACAATGGCGATTCATCCAAATCATAAATTAAAAGAGTTAGATGGAACGGCATTTCTTGAAGAATATGCCTTCTCAATGATTCCAGGAACTGGACCTTACGTAATCCCAGAAGAGAACATACGAAATCAAGAGTCATTCACATTCGTTCGACGAGATAATTATTGGGCTTCCGATAGTCCCTTTAAAAAATATATGTTTAATTTTGATAAAATTAAAATTTCTGTAGTAAAGGATAATGATGCACTTCAGTTTGAAAAATTCAAAAAAGGCGAACAGGATATCTTTAGCGTAAATCGGTCTCGTCGTTGGGTAGAAGAAACCAATTTTGAATCGACTCAAAAAGGTTGGATTAAAAAACAACGTGTTTTTTCCGAAAGACCAGCTGGCACATCCGGTTATTTTTTCAATATGCGGAAATGGCCTTTTGACGACAAACGAATTCGATATGCATTTACATATTTGTATGATCGCGTTAAAATGAATCAGGAAATGTATTATAATGAATATGGTTACATGAATTCTTTGTATGCCGGTTCTATGTATGAAAATCCAAATAATAATCCATTTTTGCCGGATGCTGAAAAAGCCGTAGCAATTCTTAAAGAAGCAGGATATTCAAATAGAAATGATGAAGGATGGCTAGTTCATGACGAGACAGATCGTGTCCTATCCTTTGAATTAAGTTTACCGAAAACGAGTGAATATATGGCAACACCTGTTCAGCAAATGCTTAAAGAATATGGCATAGACATGCAAATCAAATTTACAGACTACAACACTATGATTAAAAATGTGAATGAACGAAATTTTACAATTGGCATGTTGGCATATAGTGGTTTGGTCTACCCAAATCCTGAAACATCATATCGTTCTTCTTTAGCTGATAAAAATGATAATAACAATGTTTGGGGATTTAAAAGCGAGCGAGTGGATGTATTATTAGATGAATATGATATTTGTTTTGATAAAGACAGAAGAGTTGAGATTATCCGCGAAATTGATGGTATTGTAGCAGACGTTCACCCAACAGCTTGGAGTATTGTGCGTAACTATATTAGAACAATGTGGTGGGATAAATTTGGATACCCTGAATGGATGTTATCTCGGTATGTGGGGGAACACTGGGACGTATTCTATTATTGGTGGTTCGATAATGATAAGGAAATTCGTCTTGAGAAAGCAATGGGAGACGGGAAACAATTGGAAACTCTACCTTTAGATACAGATTATTGGCCCAATTATTTGAAAGCAAATAAATAATGATTGTCAGTAAAATAAATCTATCATGAGTAGTATTCTATACAATCACGGACTAAACTATTTTAGTAACCCCACTTTAATTCTCCCTTATGACAGGGGAGAGAATCAAGGATTTAAACTTGCTATCATCTCTATTTCCCCTGTAACAGGGGAAACGCAAAGGGGTCAAAAAACAGTGAGCCCCTATTGCCTTGGACATTCTTTGGAAATTCAAATTAACATAAGTTCTATTTAGAGTATTTTCTTGGCCACTTATTTCATACGAAGACTTTTGCTTATGATTCCAACATTTTTGGGATCAACGATTCTCGTATTTACCATTTTACAATTGGCACCTGGAGGACCTTTAGAACAAACCATTATGCAATTGCAAATGGGCGGCATGACAGGCGGAGCAGAAGGGGGCGGAAGTTCGGTGAATGCCATGGGCGGAAGCGTTTTACC